>NZ_JBEZJL010000026.1:0-131477 GCF_040651755.1 Actinomadura sp. NPDC048394
CCCGATCGCCCCCCCTTTTTTTTGCGCCCCGCGGGGGGGGGGGGGGGGGGGGGGGGGCCCGCCCCCCCCCCCCCCGCCCCCGGGTCGCGCCACCCCACCACCCCCTTCCGTAGCGAACCATCGGCGGTCCACTGAATGACCGAGTCGTCGAGTCGGCGAGGGCGCCGGGGCGTCGAAAGAGGGTTGCGAGTGCGTGTTCGGCTGCGCACTCAGATACTCGGTGCCATTGGAGCGCGAAATACCTTGCAGAATCTAACTCGGGCGGCGCAAATCGTCGTGCGCGCAGGGTATTCTTTACCTATGCAATCAGTGACGGTCGAGCTTGAGGCCGCGTCCACCGTTGAATTGGTGGACGCGCTCTCCGTGATCGCCGCTGAACTCGCCACTCGCGAGACCCCCGACTCGGCGGCCGCCTGCTTGGAACTGGCAGAGAAACTCGGGGCCGCCGCCGATATGCAGGAAAGCGCGTTGGCCGGATTCATCGGTCGGGTCGACGCCGCCGGTGAGCATTGCCGATGGGGTTATCCGTCCGCGCGGGCATGGCTGCGCTCACGCCTCGGGATGCGCGAGAGCCGTGCCAAGGAACGCCTCACCCTCGCCCGCCAACGGCACCGTCTCCCGCAGGTGGTTGAGCGGCTGGCGGCCGGGGACCTGTCCTACGGCTACGCCGCCACCGTCGCCGACTCGGTCGCCCGCCTGGACGACACCGACTGCGCCACCGCAGAGGCCACCCTGCTGCGGATGGCCGGCGACGGGTTCTCTCCCGGCAAGGTGGCGGCGTTCGGGCGGCGGATCCGGGAGGTCATCGCCGACCGCGACGGCACCGGGCGAGCACCCGACGACGTCAAGCGGGGATACGAGCGGTCCTGGATCACTTCGACGCGATCGCTGGACGGTGGCCGCTACATCAGGGGATGGCTGAACGCCGAGGACACCGCGATCTGGGACGGCACCCTCGGCCCCCTGGTCAAACCGGCAGGGCCGGACGATCGCCGGGACGTGGCGGAGCGGACGGCGGCGGCGCTGTCCAGTGCGCTGTCGGACGGGCACCAGGCCACCAAGGTCACCGTCCTCTGCGACCTGGACACGTTGACCGGCGGCGACGCACCGGCACGGTTGACCGACGGGACACCGATCCCGGCGGCGCAGGCCCGCCGCATCGCGCTTGCGGCAGGGGTGTCGCCCCTGCTGCTGGGACGCGGCAACACCCCGCTGTATCTGGGACATCGACAGCGGTTCGCCAGCGCGGCGCAGCGTCAGGTACTGGAGGCGCTGTATCCGTCGTGCGCGGTACGGGAGTGCGAGATCCCCGGGACGCTGTGCGAGGTCGACCACGTCCACGGCTGGGCCCTCGGGAATTCGCCGACCGACATCGACCAGCTCGCCCTCACCTGTGGCTGGCACAACCGCTTCAAGCACGCCAAGCCCCACCAGATCGCCATCGGCAAGGATCCGGACGGGCGCTGGGTCTACCGGCTCCTGCCACCCACCACAACACCGCCTCGAACTGGTGACCCACCCTGGCCGAGCGACTCGACGCGGACGTGGCACTCACCAGAGGAAGGCGATTCCCCCTGGGAACCCCCGCCGCCCACCGGCTGGGCCGCCTGACCATCCACCCCATGGCTGCGGCCGTCAGAAGCAGCAACGTTTGTGCGTCGGTTTGAGCGACGGTCGGGAGCCGGCGGGGACGATGATGTTGATGAGAACCAGCGACGGTGAGGTGGCGGTGGATAGGTGAGCGCCTCTTTCTGAGCCCTCCGGGGGCAGGCGGTGGCGAAGTGGCGGCCTCACGGGCCCAAGGAGGTCGCGGACTTGCTGGTGATTGAGGCGTTCGAGGCGAAGACCTCCATGAAACAAGATCTGGATGCCTGGTGCCTTGTGTTCGCAGAGGGCCAGGCGGAGCTGTCCGGCGGGGTGGTTGATCCCGGAGTACTGGCTGAACAGTTGCGTGTCGGGGACGAAGGTCGTGTGCGACGGTGGCTGGCGCGGAGGGCCGGTTCGATCTGTGGCGTGGCGGAGTTGCGGACGCAGCAGCATGATCCCGCGGCTGGGTTCCTTCGCCTGTTCGTGACACCGTCGGCGCGGCGAAGGGGGGTCGGGTCCAGGCTGCTTGCCCGGGTCGCGGCGGATGCGAGTGTGGAGCGGATTCAGGCGACCGTGCTGGCGGGACCGCCTGGCGAGCCGTTTGTCGGTGGATGGCGGGTGGTGTTGCGGCTGGAGCTGCATGAGCAGCGGCTCGATCAGGACACGCTGCGGCGCTGCCAGGAGCTGGCGATCGCAGCGCACCCGGCTCACCGGCTGGTGTTCTGGCAGGGGGCCGCGCCCGAGCAATGGGTGGCCTCGTTCGGGCGGGTGATGGGCCATGTGCTGGACGCGCCGGGCGCTGATCTGCAAATGGCGTCCCGGACCTGGGACACCGCGGCGGTCCGTGCATGGGAGGCAGGGATGGGCGGTCGGCATCTGCTTGTCGGTGCGGTGGTTCATTTACCGTCGGACGATGTCGTCGGTGCGACGGTCACCACCGTTCCGTCTTGGGAGGCGGGGGTGGCTGAGCAGCACGACACCGCGGTGCTGCCCGAGCATCGGGGTGGCGGGTTGGCTCGATGGATGAAGGCCCGTCAGGCTTTGCGTCTGCATGAGCTGTTCCCGACGGTCGAGTCGGTCACGGTGACGGTCAACCAGCAGAACGCGCCGATGCTCGCCGTGAACCGGGCGGTCGGCTACCGCCTTCTGCGAGAGCGTCTGCTGGTGGAGGTATCAACCGACCGATTGAAGGGCGGGCCGCGGTGCGGTCCCGCCCTTGGATGAGCCGTGGTGCGGATCAGCCGGCGGTCTGGTCTCGGCAAGCCCCAGGGTGTTGCTGAAACTCACCAACACGGCAACCCGACGATCAGTTCACCACCACCGGTACGTCCGGTGGGAGGGCGCCTGGGCGTGCTCACCACGCCCAGACACGCAGCCGCCATCGCATGACGCCGATGTCCGCCGCCCTGCATGCTGACCGTCTGCCCCGGTCTACTGCCGAGCCTCACCTCACCCCGGCTCGTCGTCGCGAACCTATTCCGTCCGCTGTCCCAAGCGCGCGAGAAGTGCGGCGAAGTCGCGGCGGGTGATGGCAAGGTGCCTAGCGGCGGGATCCTTGCTGTCGCGGATGCCGATGCGGCCATGGAGGTCGGCGACCTCGACGCACTCACCTTCGTTGGCGCCGCTGTAGGTGCTCTTGCGCCAGTGGACTGGGGTGGTCATGGTCGCAGGTGGGCGAGGAGGTCGGCGAAGTCCTGTCGGGTGAGGGTGAGGTGTCTGGCGTCGGGGTCCTTGCTGTCACGGACGCCGATACGGCCGTTGAGGTCGGCGACCTCGATGCAGTTGCCTTCGTTGGCGCCGCTGTAAGTGCTCTTGCGCCAGCGGGTCGGGGTGGTGGTCACGACCGCAGTTGGGAGAGGAGGTCGGCGAAGTCTTGGCGTGTGAGGGTGAGGTGCCCACCGGCGGGGTCCTTGCTGTCGCGGACGCCAACGTGGCTCTTGAGGTCAGCGACCTCGACGCACTCATTTTCGACGCCGCCGCTGTAAGTGCTCTTGCGCCAAACGGCCTGAGGCGGCTCCGGAGTGTTCATGAATGCGACGCTACCTCCTCGATCAGCAGCAGCGAAGAGCTTCTGCTCAAGGTCGCTGAGAGCAGCAGTTCAAAGATCTCCTCGTGTGCCGCGACCTCGTCCTCGTCCTCGACGAAGATGCTCCGGTTGAGTTGGTCGCTTACAGAGACGGTGAGTCGTCCGGGTGGCCGCAGGGAAAGAAGGTGATACGGGGTGATGAGCCACAGGTACTCGCTGGCTTCGCGGGGGAGCACCCGCAAGTCGATGTGCTTGAGTCGGGCGGCCTCGCCCAGCCGCTGAAGCTGTCTGCGCAGGATTCCTGGGTCGCCGCCGACCCGATTGTGGAGGACCGCTTCCGAGATGATCGGTATGTAGCGGGGTGGATTGGGAGCGCTTAGGACTTGCTGGCGCGACAGTCGGAAGTCGACCAGCGCTTTGGAGTTGTGTTTTGCAGGTCCGACGGCGATCAGTTTTCGGTTGTAGTCGGGAATCTGGAGCAGCCCTGGAACGAGATTGGGCTGGAAGGTGCGGATGACGTCGGCGTCCTCTTCCAGGCTGGCCAGGTCGAGAGCGGCGGCGGAGATGCGGCCTTCCCACGCTCGCTCCCACGTCCCGCGGCGGTGGGTGGCGAGGTGGAGGAGGGATTCGCGGAGGGGGCCGTCCTCGATGCCGTAGAGGTCGAGGAGGTCGCTGAGCTCGTCGGGGGCGATGGCCTGGAGGCCGTTCTCGACCATGCTCATCCAGCCCTGGGAGCGGCCGAAGCGGCGGGCGACGGTGGCGACGGTCAGGTTGTGGCGGTCGCGGGCTTTGCGGAGCGCCGAGCCGATCCGGCGCTGGCGGACGGTGGGGGCGGTACCGGAAGGCATCCTTCGAGAATGTCACTGAGTGTGTCGGGGTGGTGACCGGTTGAACGTTCAGTCGGGAAACGTTCAGAGCCGGTACCGGGAGGCCGGCGGGCGGCGAATGTGGCGGGCGTTTCCGAATCGAGGGGAGGCGCATGATGGGAGCGCCCGAGAACAGAGGGACGGGGCCCGGGCTGGTCGTGGTGGGCGCGCTCACGCTTCCGGGCGTCCGGCGGTCTGTCGGGCATGCGCAGCGGTTCCTGCGGGACATGCTGTCCCCGGACCACCCCGGCCTGGACGACCTGGTGACGGTCGTGAGCGAGCTCGTCTGCAACGCCGTCACCCACACGGCCTCGGGTGATGGGGGATGGGTGACGGTCAGCCTGCTGGCCGGGGACGGCTTCCTGCGGCTGGAGGTCGCGGACGACGGCGCGGGCGGCGGATGTCCGCAGGTCAGGGCGGAGACGGGCGCCGAGAGCGGGCGCGGGCTGCGGATCGTGGACGCCTTGGCCTGCGCTTGGGGATTCCGTCCGGACGGGCCGGGCACGGTCGTGTGGGCGGAGTTCCCGTCGGCCGGCCCCGATCTGTTCGGAAACTCCGACAGGGGGCTGTCGCGGGGCTCCTCGACGCTGATGTCCACAGCGTTCGAAGGAGGAGAACGATGAGCGTTCCCGCATACAACACCGTCGCCTGGTTCCAGATCGGCACCGACGCGCCGGAGGAGGCGCGCCGCTTCTACGGCGACATGTTCGGGTGGAAGTTCACGTCCGACCCGCAGAGCGAGGGCTACGACCTCGTCAGCTACGAGGGCGCCGAGCACCCCAGCGGCGGCGTCGCGCAGGTGCCGGACGCGTCGCAGAACCACGCGGTCTTCTTCGTCCTCGTCGAGGACGTGGACGCGGCGTGCGCCCAGGCAGAGAAGGCCGGTGGCAGCGTCGCCGTTCCCAGCGTGACGACGCCCGACGGCCTGCGGTTCGCGCACCTGCAGGACCCGTCCGGCAACCGGTTCGCCGTGTTCACGCCGCCCGCGTCCTGACCCCGCGCGTGAGAAAGGGCCCCGAGGAGACGCTCCTCGGGGCCCTTTCGCGGGTGATCGCGGCCTACACCTCCGCGATCACCCGTCTCACGCGTCGCCGCCGGTGTTGCTCTCGGCGCTGCCGACGCCGCCGGCGAAGACGTCGCTGACCTCGGCGTCGAGGCGGTAGCGGCGGATCGCCTCGGGCAGCGCCTCCGGCTTGACCTCGCCGTGCCGGGCCAGCCGGGTGAGGACCGCGAGGACGATCGACGCGGCGTCCACGTGGAAGAACCGGCGGGCGGCGGCGCGGGTGTCGGAGAACCCGAACCCGTCGGTGCCGAGCGAGGTGAAGTCGCCGTTCACCCACGGCGCGATCTGGTCGGGGACGGCGCGCATGAAGTCCGACACCGCGACGATCGGCCCGGCGACGTTGTCGAGCGTGCGGGTGACGTACGGGACGCGCTGCTCCGCCTCGGGGTTGAGGAGGTTCTGCTCGTCGCACTCGCGGGCCTCGCGGGCCAGCTCGTTCCACGAGGTGGCCGACCAGACGTCGGCGGCGACGCCCCAGTCCTCGGCGAGCATCCGCTGGGCCTCCAGGGCCCACCGGCCGCCGACGCCGGACGCGAGGATCTGCGCGCGCGGCGGCTGCCCGTTGCCCGTGGACACCTCCGGCGCCTCACGGAACCGGTACAGGCCCTTGAGCAGGCCGTCGACGTCGAGGCCCTCGGGCTCGGCGGGCTGCTGGTAGGGCTCGTTGTAGACGGTCAGGTAGTAGAAGACGTTCTCGCCCTGCGGGTGCTCCTCGGACGAGCCGTACATGCGGCGCAGCGCGTCCTTGGTGATGTGCGCCAGCTCGAACGCCCAGGTCGGGTCGTAGTGGACGCACGCGGGGTTCGCGGCGGCGAGCAGCGGGGAGTGCCCGTCGGCGTGCTGCAGGCCCTCACCGGTGAGGGTGGTGCGGCCGGCGGTGGCGCCGAGCAGGAACCCGCGGCCCATCTGGTCGCCGAGCGCCCACATCTGGTCGCCGGTCCGCTGGAACCCGAACATCGAGTAGAAGATGTAGACGGGGATCATGTGCTCGCCGTGCGTGGCGTACGCGGTGCCCGCGGCGATCGCCGACGCCATTGACCCGGCCTCGCTGATGCCCTCGTGGAGCATCTGGCCGCTTTCGGACTCCTTGTAGGACAGCAGCAGCTTGCGGTCCACCGCGTCGTAGGTCTGCCCGTGCGGCGAGTAGATCTTGGACGTGGGGAACAGCGAGTCCATGCCGAACGTCCGGTACTCGTCCGGGGCGATCGGGACGAACCGGGCGCCGAGGTTCTCGTCCTTGATCAGGTCCTTGAGCAGCCGGACGAACGCCATCGTCGTCGCGACGTTCTGCTTGCCGGAGCCCTTGCTCAGCTCGCTGTAGACCGGGTCGCCGGGCAGCTTCAGCGGCTTGGCGCGCACGACGCGCTTCGGCAGGAACCCGCCGAGGGCGGCGCGGCGCTCGCGCATGTACTGGATCTCGTCGGAGTCCTCGCCCGGGTGGTAGTAGGGCGGCAGCGGCGCTTCGAGGGCCGAGTCGGGGATGTCCAGGTAGAGGCGGTCCCGGAACTCCTTCAGCTCGGCCTTGGTGAGCTTCTTCATCTGGTGGGTGGCGTTGCGGGCCTCGAAGTCGGATCCGAGCGTCCAGCCCTTGATGGTGTGCGCGAGGATCACGGTCGGCTGGCCGACGTGCTCGCGGGCCGCCTTGAACGCCGCGTACACCTTGCGGTAGTCGTGCCCGCCGCGCGACAGCTTGCGCAGGTCGTCGTCCGACAGGTGCTGGACGATCTTGCGGAGCCGCGGGTCGGCGCCGAAGAACTTCTCCCGGATGTAGTCGCCGGTCTCCACCGAGAAGGTCTGGAACTGCCCGTCGGGGGTGGTGTTCATCTGGTTGACCAGCACGCCGTCGACGTCCTGGGCGAGCAGCGGGTCCCAGTCGCGGCCCCAGATGACCTTGATGACGTTCCAGCCGGCGCCGCGGAAGAACGACTCCAGCTCCTGGATGATCTTGCCGTTGCCGCGCACCGGGCCGTCGAGCTGCTGGAGGTTGCAGTTGACGACGAAGGTGAGGTTGTCCAGCTCCTCGCGGGCGGCGAGGCCGATCGCGCCGAGCGACTCCGGTTCGCCCATCTCGCCGTCGCCGAGGAACGCCCACACGTGCGAGCGGGAGGTGTCCTTGATCTTCCGGTTGTACAGGTAGCGGTTGAACCGCGCCTGGTACACCGAGTTGATCGCGGTGAGGCCCATGGAGACGGTGGGGAACTCCCAGAAGTCCGGCATCAGCCGCGGGTGGGGGTAGGACGACAGGCCGCCGCCGGGGTGCGACTGCTCCTGCCGGAACCCGTCGAGCTTCTCCTCCGGCAGCCGCCCCTCCAGGAACGCGCGCGCGTAGATGCCGGGCGCCGCGTGCCCCTGGATGAACACCTGGTCGCCGGACTCGCCGTGGTCCTTGCCGCGGAAGAAGTGGTTGAAGCCGACCTCGTACAGGGACGCGGCCGAGGCGTAGGTGGCGATGTGGCCGCCGACGCCGAGCTCGGGGCGGTTCGCCCGCGACACCATGATCGCCGCGTTCCACCGGATGTAGGCGCGGATCCGGCGCTCGACGTGCTCGTCGCCGGGGAACCAGGGCTCCGACTCCGGCGGGATCGTGTTGATGAAGTCGGTGCTCCGCAGCCCGGGGACCCCGACCTGCAGTTCCCGGGCCCTCTCCAGGAGGCGGAGCATCACGTACCGCGCCCTGCCGCGGCCCTCGGTCTTGATGACCGTGTCCAGCGATTCCAGCCACTCCCGGGTCTCGTCCGGGTTGATGTCCGGCAGCTGGCTCGGCAGGCCGTCGCTGATGATCGAAAAGCGTTGACGTCCGGAAGCCACGGGATCCCCTCTGTGCTTGCCGTCTTTGCTGGTGGGGACCCGGCCGCCGTTCGGCGGTCCGCGGTCCCCGGCGGAGGTGTCTCACCGCCTGGTTTCGTGATCCATCGTCGTCGTTCGTGACGGCTAACGCATCTCTACCAACCGGTAACCATTCTCCCCGGTCAACCGGGGTACGCACCTTTCGAGGAGCCGTTTTTCACAGAGAACGGAGGGGAGCCATGAACGCGCGAATCGGGGACCTGCTGCACGTCCACGGCACCGTCGTGGGCCAGCACGACCGCGTCGGCGAGATCATCGAGATCCGCGGCGAGAGCGGCGGCCCGCCGTACGTGGTCCAGTTCGAGGACGGCCACCAGACGCTGGTCTACCCGGGGCCGGACGCCGTCGTCGAGTCCCGCGAGACCGCCGGGCACCCCGCCCGGTAGCGGACGGGGCGGGCCCGCCCGGATCCGCGCGCGCCGGGATGCGTCCGGCGCCGCGGATCGGGTAGACCTGCGATCATGGAGAGCACCGTGGTCCGGGTGACCACCGGGACGCAGGAGGCCGTGCACGACATCACGGCCGAGTGCGAGCGGTTCGCCGGCGCGGCCGGCGGCGACGGCCTGCTGCACGTGTTCGTGCCGCACGCCACCGCGGGCATCGCGATCATCGAGCTGGGCGCGGGCAGCGACGACGACCTGCTCGCCGCGCTCGGCGACCTGCTCCCGGCCGACGACCGGTGGCGGCACCGGCACGGGTCGCGGGGGCACGGCCGCTCGCACGTCATGCCGGCGCTCGTCCCGCCGTACGCGACGCTGCCGGTGGTGGACGGCCGGCTCGCGCTCGGGACCTGGCAGTCGGTGGCCCTGGTCGATCTCAACGTGGACAACCCGGATCGGCAGGTCCGGCTGTCCTTTCTCCGGGGATGAACGGGACGAGCGGGGGAATCCCCCCGTCGCGGGGGCACGGCATGACCGCGCGTTGTCACTTTCTGTGGAGGTCCTGTGACGACGGTCGCCGTGTTCGGGCCAATGAGCCCACCAAAAGCCGGGAAGACACTTGCGCTAGGGGCCCTCACTTGTGTGGACTGTCCCGCAAACACCGCACGGGTGCGGGCAGGCCGCCCGACACGGGGCCTGGAGACGAGAAATGCGCGGGACACCGTGCGGACTGACGACAATGGGAGGACTTTCGTGAGCGCGACCGCGGGTCAGGCGCAGTCTGAGCGCAGCCTGGCCGAACGGCTCGGCCTCAAGCCGGGCCAGGTGGTGCAGGAGATCGGCTACGACGACGACGTCGACGAGGAGCTTCGCCGCTCCGTCGAGGCCGTCACGGGGACCGAGCTGGTCGACGAGGACTACGAGGACGTGGTCGACATCGTGCTGCTGTGGTGGCGCGAGGAGGACGGCGACCTGTTCGAGGGCCTGACCGACGCGATGATCCCGCTCACCGGCGGCGGCAACATCTGGCTGCTGACGCCGAAGGCGGGCCGGGACGGGCACGTGGAGCCCAGCGACATCGGCGAGGCCGCGCAGACGGCCGGGCTGTCGCAGACGAGCAGCGTCAGCGCCGCGAAGGAGTGGTCCGGAACGCGGCTGGTCGCGCCCAAGGTCCGCAAGTAGCCGCACGGCCCGGGACGTCCGCCGCAGCGGCGGACGGCCGGGCCGTCCGGCTCCGGCGGCGGGTGGCAGACTGGGCCCGTCCCCACGCCCGTGGGGGCGCCCACACCCCCCGCCCGGGCGGGGACGATCCGCGGGAGAGGCTTTGTCGGTTGAGGTAGGCGACAGCGCACCGGACTTCGAGCTGAAGGACCAGCACGGCACGCCGGTGAAGCTGTCGGACTTCCGGGGCGAGAAGACCGTCGTCCTGGTGTTCTATCCGCTGGCGTTCAGCGGCGTGTGCACGGGCGAGCTGTGCCAGATCAGGGACGAGCTGCCCACCCTCGGCGGCGACGACGTGCAGGTGCTGGCCGTGTCGGTCGACTCGGTGTTCGCGCTGCGCGCCTGGGCCGAGCAGGAGAAGTACCAGTTCCCGCTGCTGTCGGACTTCTGGCCGCACGGCGGGACGGCGCAGCGCTACGGCGTGTTCGACGAGGAGAAGGGGCTCGCGGTCCGCGGCACCTTCATCATCGACGCGCAGGGCGTGGTCCGCTGGAAGGTCGTGAACGCCATCCCGGACGCACGCGACCTCGACGAGTACCGCAAGGCGCTCGCCGGGCTCTGAGCGAAACGGGCCGGTCCCGGCCGCGCGGCGGCGTCCCGCGGCCGGTTCCGGCCCCCGCACCCCTGGAGGTGTGATGCCCTGCTTCCGCTGCGGGGCGCGGCAGACCGACCCCGTGCGCGGGGCGAGCCCGTGGAGGCGCGGTGTCCGGGCGGACCACCAGGTGCTGGTCTGCCCCGGCTGCCAGACCGCCCACGACTGGGCGGACGATCTCGACCGCTGCGCGGACTGCGGTTCCGTCGCGCTGGTCTGCCGGCTCGGCGAGGTCGAGTGCCGCGACTGCGGCCACACCCGGGAGGCGGTGCGCGACGACCCCCGCCCGCCCGACCTGGTGCCGTCGAGCGCGGGGCCCCGGGACGACCGCGGGCTCTCGGAGGAGGTCGCGGCGGCGCTGACCCGCGTGCTGCGGCGCGGCCCGGCCGGCTGATCCCCGCTTTACGGGCTGACCCGGGCGAGGCGGGCACGCGTGACGGGCCGACCCGCACGAGGCGGGTCGAGCCGCTGGTGGCCGCCTCCGGCCAGCCTGTCGCATCCCGTCACGTACGGTGGTCACGTTCCGGGCATTCCGGGCTTGACGCGGTATTTCGCCTGCTGGCACGCTGCGCGAATGCCGATCATCCTGCTGCGCCTGGCGCACCGCGTCGCGGCACGCTCCTGGCGCGCGCCGGCCCTGGTGCTGCTCGGGGCGTTCGGCATCGGCTGGCTGCTGATCGCGGTGTGCGAGAAGCCCGGCGCCGAGATCAAGCAGCCGTGGAACTACATCTGGTACTTCTTCGTCAGCGGCACCTCCACCGGTTACGGCGACCTCTACCCGTCCTCGACGGGCGGCCGGATCGGCGGCGTGATCGTGATCGTGGCCGGGCTCACCGCGGGGCTCGTCCTGTTCGCCGAGCTGACGCTCTGGATGGCGAAGGGCAGGACGATGCGGGCCAACGGCCAGGCGCAGTTGCACGTCAAGCGGCACATCGTGGTCGTCGGGTACGAACGGGACGGGCTGCGCGCCATCATCACCCAGCTGCGCGCCGACCCCGAGTTCGCCCGCACCCCCGTTGTCACGGTCTTCTGGCCGGGCGAGCTGGCCGGCGAGAACCCCGACCCCGACCTGTACGACGTGGTCGCCTTCGACGACACCGCCTACCAGCGGGCCTGCCTGGAGGCGGCGCGGACGGTCGTGGTGGTCGGCCGCACCGACGACGAGACCGTCCGGGTGATGCTGGGCGTCTCGGCGTACCTGCGGCGCCACGGGGCGCCGGCCGTCCACCTGCTGGCGGGCGTGCACGACGGCGGCCGTCGCGCCGAGATCACCGAGGCGCTCGGCCTGATCGGCCCGGACATCGAGCCGGTCGACATCGACGACCCCGCCGTGGTCGCGGTCGCGATCCGCAACCCCGGCGTCGCCGCGATCTACCACAACCTCGCCAGCACCCTCGACGCCGACGGCACCCTGTACCGCGTGGACGTGCCCGAGGGCGCCGGCGAGTGGCCCCGCCTGGATGTGGCGATCTTCCTGCTGCGGCGCGGCAGCACGCTGCTCGCCGTCGGCGAGTCGCATCGCCCGAACGCCCGCTTCCGGCTCACCTCCGACCCGGCCGAGGTGGTCCGCGGCGGCCAGTCGCTCGCGATCGTCGCCCCGTCCCGCCCGGAGATCCCCTGGCAGGAGCTGTAGAAGGACCGGGAGAGCGCCCCTCGCGCCCGCTGGGGACGCTCTCCCGGCCGCCGCGGCGCGTGCGGCCCGAGGCACAGGTCCAGGCCTCGGGGCCTCCCCGCACGCCCGCGGAGTCCGGCGGCCCGCGTGCTCAGGCGGCCTGGCGGTGGTCGGCGTCCAGCAGGTGGTAGAGCAGGAGCAGCTGGGTGATCGCCAGGGGGTCGCTGGTGCCGGCGTCGCCCAGGCGGCCCAGCGCGTCGGGGTCGGGCAGGCCGTCCCCGGCGCGGGCGCCGAGCCGCTCCCAGATCGCCTTCTTCACGACCTGCGACTCCTCGGGCGAGACGTAGCCGTGCACGTGCAGGGCGTCGACGGGCCGGCCGTCGTCGTCGCGGTGCAGCCGCAGGTGCAGGAGCTTGTCGGCGTCGCCGGACGCGCCGTCCAGGACGTCGGCGAGTTCGGGATGGTCGATCGTGGGGCGCAGCAGCAGCTCCGCCGAGAGGGGCGTGCCGGGCGGGTCGAGCCGGCCCGCGACGGGCGCGAACCGCACGACGATGTCGGCGTACTTGCGCTGCGGCCGGATGTAGGCGGCGCTCTCCGGCTCGCGGCGGGCGAGCTCGGCCATCACCTGCTCGGGGGTGTAACCGCGCTTCTCGCAGTCGCGGCGGACCTTCCAGGAGTGGCGGAGCGGCTCCGGCGGGTCGAGGTAGACGGTGATGTCGAAGCAGGCGCGGGCGAGCCGCGTGTGCAGGGGGAGCAGGCCCTCGACGATCACGAAGTCGCGGGGCTCGACCAGTTCCGGCCGGACGAGCTCGCCGGTGGCGTGGTCGTAGACCGGTTTCAGGATCGGCTCGCCCATCGAGAGCAGCTGGAGGTGCTGCTCCATGATGTCGATGTGGTTGCAGTCCGGGTGCAGCGCCGTGAACGGCTTGCCGGCGCGTTCGGCCCGGTCATAGCGGTGGTAGTCGTCGACGCAGACGGCCGTCATCCGCTCGGCCCCCAGACACCGCACAAGCCCCCTGGTCAGTGTGGTCTTGCCCGCCGCGCTGTCCCCGGCGATGGCGAGCATGACGGGGCGGCGGCCCGACCCGCGCGCCCGGAGCATATGCACGATCCGATGGGGCACCTTGCTCCTCCGTCCTGCGGAATCCGGTTTTCGACAGGGAGAGTACGGCGGTCCCGGCGCGGACGCGTCCCCCGGTCGGGGGAGAGCGGGGGTGAAGTGCGCGGGAGGCCCCGCCGCACGGGGGCTACTGGTGAGTAGCCAGCGGTTGTTATCGTGCCGGAATGGGCACCCCCGTACGCGTCGTCCTGGTGGACGACCACGAGATGATCCTCGCCGGACTCCAGGCGATGCTGGCCGGATTCGCCGGGCGGGTGCGCGTCGTGGGGCAGGCGGGGACGGGGGAGGAGGCCACCCGCCTGGTCACCACGCTGCGGCCCGACGTCGTCCTGCTGGACGTGCGGCTCGGCCCGGAGAGCGGCCTCGACCTGTGCCGGCTGCTCACCGGCCGCGTCCCGGAGGCGCGGGTGGTGTTCCTGTCGGTGTACGACGACGAGCAGTACGTCTTCGAGGCGCTGCGCGCCGGGGCGGGCGGCTACCTGCTGAAACGGGTGGACGGGCCGGAGCTCGTGCGGCGCCTGGAGGAGGTCGCGCAGGGCGAGACCGTCGTCGACCCGACGCTCGCCGGGCGGATGGCGGTGACGGCGGCCCGGCTGACCCGCGGCGAGTTCTGGCCGGGCGCGAACCGGGGGCTGACGCAGCGCGAGAGCGAGGTGCTGTCGCTGCTGGTCGGCGGGCTGTCCAACAAGGCGATCGCGGCCCGGCTGGTGCTCAGCGAGGAGACGGTGAAGAGCCATCTGCGGGCGCTGTACCGCAAGCTCGAGGTGACCGACCGGTCGGCGGCGATCGCGGTCGCGCTGCGCGAGGGGCTGTTCCGGTGACGGCCTCGCCCGCGCCGCCGTCACCGGGGTCTCCGCCGTCACCGGGATCGCCAGGGTCGCCGCCGTCACCGGGGTCTCCGCCGGGGTCTTCGCCGTCGTCGCCGGCGGAGTTGCTCGCCGGGCGGGGCAACGACCTGCTCGTCCGGATCGTGGCGGTGGCCTGCTCCGACCGGGAGCTGCCGCGGATGGCCGACGAGCTGGCGGGGTTGGTCGTCCGGTCGGCGCGCGCGCTGACGTTCTGCGACGTCTACGTACTGGACGACGAGGAGCGGGCGCTCGAATGGTCGGGTCCGGCCGTCCCGATAGGGGAGGGTGATGTGGGCTGGGTGGCCGCCCACGGCCGTGCCCGCGCGCACACGGACGGACGAGGCGTCGCGATCCCCGTCCGCAGCGGGAACACCACGATCGCCGTAGTCGACGTGCGGTCCGCAGGCCCGTGCCCGGACGACGACGTAGCGCTGGTGACCGCGCTGGCCGAGCTGTTCGCGCCGGTGTTGTGCTCGTGCCGGCGGCTGCGGACGGCCCGCGAGCGCGAGCACGCCGCCGAGCGGTTCGCGGAACGGGCCGTCGAGGCGCAGGAGGCCGAGCGGTCCCGGCTCAGCCGGGAGATCCACGACGGCATCGCGCAGCGGCTGGCCAGCCTGGGCTTCCACCTGTCGGCGGCCGAGCGGGCGCTGCCCGAGCACCATCCGGAGGGCCTCGCGCAGATCATGATCGCGCGGAAGCTGTGCGAGCTGGCGGCGGCGGAGACGCGGGCGGCGATCGGCGGGCTGCGGCCGCCCGTGCTGGACGACCTCGGCCTGTCGGCGGCGCTGGCGACGCTCGCCCGGGAGGCGGGCGACGGCCCGGGGCCGTCCGGCGTGCTCGACGTCAGCGTGACCGTGGAGGGCGAGCTGGAGGAGGAACTGCCCGACCACGTGCAGACCGCGCTGTACCGGATCGCGCAGGAGGCCGTCGGCAACAGCCTGCGGCACGCGTCGGCGACGTGCGTGGACCTGCTGCTGGAGCACGCGAGCGACCGGGTCCTGCTGAAGGTCACCGACGACGGCACGGGGTTCTCGGTGCGCGAGGTGTTCGCGCAGGGCGCGCGCGCGGAGCGGACCCGGCGCACCGACTCCTACGGCCTGCGCGGCATGCGGGAGCGCGCCGAACTGCTGGGCGGCCGCGTCACCGTGACCAGCCGCCCGGGCGTCGGCACGACCGTCGAGGCGGTCATCCCCGTCCCGGGCCGCGGCCGCCCCGGACCCGCTACCCGCGGCTGAGCACCCGGAAGGCGATGCCGGCGGCGGTGAGCCGCGCGATCAGCGCGTCGCCCATCGCGGTGGCCGTGGTGACCTGCCCGGACGTCTTCGGAAGGTCGTCGTGGGCCAGGCACAGCGCGGACTGCGCGAGCATCTTCGCGGTCTCGCCGTAACCGGGGTCGCCGCCCGCGACCTCCGTCACGACGCGCTTCCCGCCGCCCTCGCCGACGAACTTCACGCTGAACCAGTTGCGGGCGCGGCGCTCCGGCGACGGCCCGTCGCCCGGCGCGCGGAGCCGCAGCAGCAGCGACCGGGTCGGCGGGAGCTGCGCGAGCGCGAGCAGGGCACCGGAGCCCACCGCCATCCCGGCGGCGACGGGCAGCCGCTTGACCGCCAGGTAGTGGCCGTAGGAGAAGTCCGGGCCGTACCGGTCGAGGGCGGCGGCGGACCGGGTGACGATCTGCGGGTCGATGGTCGGCAGCGGGAGCGTCCAGCCGCCGCCGATCCGCGCGCGCGGCGCGGGCCGCCGCGAGATCCGGACCGTCCGGCCCTCCGGCCGCCCCTCGACGCGGCGCCGCTCGCGCTCGGCGCGCATCATGCCGGTCACGTCGGCGAAGATGCCGACCGCGGAGGCGATCGTGCCGCCGGACGCGTCGCCGTGCACGCGCAGGAACCCCTCGACGTGCAGCGGGACGCCCTCGGGCAGCTGCTTCACGGTGAAGTAGGCGCCGAGGTCGTGCGGGATCGAGTCGAAGCCGCAGGCGTGGACGATCCGGGCGCCGGTGCGGACCGCCTCGTCGTGGTACTTCAGGTACATCCGGTCGACGAAGGTGGGCTCGCCGGTGAGGTCGACGTAGTCGGTCCCGGCGCGCGCGCACGCCGCGACGAGGGGTTCACCGTACTGGACGTACGGCCCGACCGTCGTGATGACGACCTTGGCCGACCTCGCGATCTCCTCGATGGAGGACGGATCGGTGGTGTCGGCGTGCAGCAGCGGGAGGTCCGCGCAGGCGGGGTCGATCGCGGCGGCCCGGTCGCGGACGGCGGCGAGCTTCGCCTGGTTGCGGCCGGCCAGCGCCCAGCGCGTGCCCGGGTCGGCGTGCCCCGCGAGGTACTCGGCGGTGAGGGCGCCGGTGAAGCCGGTGGCGCCGAACAGCACGATGTCGTACGGACGGTCGGTGGTCATGGCTGCGCCTTTCCCCGGTACTGACGGTGAACCTGTACCGAACCTGATTCTGTCGTGCTTCCGTCCCGCCGCGCGCACCCTGGCCCACCGATGTGAGCGACCGCACGCAGGATCCTCGCGCGCGCCCGGCCCATGCCTGCGTATGCCCTAGTGTTGGCCCCTACGAGGGGGGATGGTGGCGTGATCGGGCTCGCCGTGGCGATGGACGTGGTCGCCGTGCTCTGCCTCTGCTGGTCCCTCATCGGCGTGCTGCGGCCCGCGACGGTGCCGGGCGGCGGTGACGGCGGACGGTCGGTGGCGGTCGCGCTCATCGGCGTCAGCCTCGTCCTCCTGTCGGTGCCCCTGTGGAGCCTGCCCTAGCGGGGGCCTCGGAAGCCGCCTGAGGGGCCGTCCAGCCCGGGGCGTCCAGCAGGTGGCGGACGAACAGCAGCGTCGTCGGGGTCGGCGCGGCGCCCGCGACGGCGTGCCACGGACGGTCGAGCGGCATCCCCGGCATCTCGATCACCACGAGCCGTCCCGCCGCCAGCTCGGCGCCGACCGCGTCCCGCGACACCAGCGCCACCCCGAGCCCGGCCGCCGCGCCCGCGATCACCGCGCCGTTCGAGCCGAGCACGAGCCGGGGCGGCGCGACCTCCCGTTCGGCCAGGTAGGCGTCCGCGGACGCCCGCGTTCCCGAGCCCGGCTCGCGCATCACCCACGGCGTCCGGGCGGCGGAGAAGCCGTCCGCGACGTCCGGCGAGCCGACCACGACCAGCTCGTTCGGACGCGTCGCCAGCACGGTCGCGGCGGCGTCCGCGGGCGGGCGCCCCGCCAGGACGAGGTCGGCCTCGTGGGCGGCGAGGCTGCTCCACACCTGCCGCCGCGGTCCCACTTCGAGGTTCAGCTCGACGTCGGGCCAGCGCGTCCGGAAGGAGGCGAGCAGCTCGGGGAGGATCTGGTCGGCGGCCGTCGTCACCGCCGCCAGCCGCAGCGGCCCGCGTCCCGGGTCGGCCGCGCCGCGCGCCGCCGACCGCCCCTCCTCCAGCAGGCCGAGCACCTGCCGCGCGTACCCGGCGTAGACGGTCCCGGCCGGGGTCAGCCGGACGCCGCGCCCCACCCGCCGGACGAGCGGGACGCCGAGGTCGCGGGTGAGCGCCGACACCGCCGCCGACACCGCTGACTCCGTCACGTACAGCCGGAGCGCCGCCGCCCGCACGGACCCGGTGTCGGCGAGCGCCACGAACGTCCGCAGCCGCGCCTCCGTCACGTCCGGCCTCCTCGTTCAAGCGAATACTTGAGGATCACCGTAGAACACTTGATGGACAGCGCAAGTGTCGGGAGGCGAAGCTCATCGCGTCACGGTTCCACGTGGCCGGGACGCGGCGCTCCGCCCCCATTCCCCTGGGCATTGCCGTCCTTTCGCGGGACGGGCCGCCGCGTCCCGCCCAGCACGCGAAGGAGATCGGCGATGGGTTCGGGCAGATGGTCGGCGGGCGTGATCCCCTACGCGGAGATGGGCTACTGGAAGCCCGACTACGAGCCGAAGGACAGCGACATCCTCGCCGCCTTCCGGATCACGCCGCAGCCCGGTGTCCCGCCGGAGGAGGCCGGCGCGGCCGTCGCGGGCGAGTCGTCCACCGCCACCTGGACGGTCGTGTGGACCGACCGGCTCACGTCCTACGAGAACTACCAGGCCAAGTGCTACAAGGTGGAGCAGGTCCCCGGCCAGGAGAACCAGTTCATCGCCTACATCGCCTACGACCTCGACCTGTTCGAGGAGGGGTCGATCGCGAACCTGACGTCGTCCATCATCGGGAACGTCTTCGGGTTCAAGGCGCTGAAGGCGCTGCGCCTGGAGGACATGCGGATCCCGACCCACTACGTGAAGACGTTCCAGGGCCCGGCGCACGGCATCGTCATGGAACGCGAGTACCTCGGCAAGTTCGGGCGCCCGCTGCTCGGCGCGACCGTCAAGCCGAAGCTCGGCCTGTCGGCCCGCAACTACGGGCGCGTCGTCTACGAGGCGCTGCGCGGCGGCCTCGACTTCACCAAGGACGACGAGAACATCAACTCGCAGCCGTTCATGCGCTGGCGCGACCGGTTCCTCTACTGCATGGAGGGCGTCAACCGGGCGCAGGCCGCGACGGGCGAGGTCAAGGGCCACTACCTCAACGTCACCGCCGCGACGATGGAGGACATGTACGAGCGCGCCGAGTTCGCGAAGGACCTCGGCAGCGTCATCGTGATGATCGACCTGACGATCGGCTACACGGCGATCCAGTCGATGGCCAAGTGGGCGAGGCGCAACGGCGTCATCCTGCACCTGCACCGCGCCGGGCACTCCACCTACACGCGGCAGAAGAACCACGGCGTGAACTTCCGCGTCATCGCCAAGTGGATGCGCCTCGCGGGCGTCGACCACATCCACGCCGGGACGGTCGTCGGGAAGCTGGAGGGCGACCCCAACAGCGTCCGCGGCTACTACGACACCCTCCGCCTCGACCACGCGGCCGCCGACCCGGTGAAGGGCCTGTACTTCGACCAGGACTGGGCGTCGCTGCCGGGCTGCATGCCGGTCGCGTCCGGCGGCATCCACGCCGGGCAGATGCACCAGCTCCTGCACTACCTCGGCGAGGACTCGATCCTGCAGTTCGGCGGCGGGACGATCGGCCACCCGATGGGCATCGCCGCCGGCGCCACCGCCAACCGCGTCGCGCTCGAGGCGATGATCAAGGCGCGGAACGAGGGCCGCGACTACCTCGCCGAGGGCCCCGACATCCTGCGCGCCGCCGCCAAGCACAGCCGCGAGCTGGACATCGCCCTGTCCACCTGGGGCGACATCACCTTCACCTACGAGTCGACCGACACCCCCGACGCCGTCGAGACCCCCGTGAGCGTGTGACATGCGGATCACCCAAGGCACCTTCTCCTACCTGCCCGAGCTGACCGACGACGAGATCGCCAAGCAGATCGCGTACGCCCTGGACCAGGGCTGGCCCTGCTCGGTCGAGTTCACCGACGACCCGCACCCGCGCAACTCCTACTGGGAGATGTGGGGACTGCCCATGTTCGACCTCACCGACCCCGCCGGGGTCCTGTACGAGGTGAAGGAATGCCGCAAGGCGTACCCGAACCACTACGTCCGGCTGAACGCCTACGACGCGCACTACGGGCGCCAGACCACGGCGCTGTCGTTCATCGTGCAGCGCCCGCCCGTGGAGCCCGGCTTCCGGCTCGACCGCGAGGAGACCTCCGACCGGCGCATCCGGTACACGCTGCACTCCTACGCGACGGACCGTCCCGAAGGCGAGCGCTACGGGGACCCGCTTTGAGCGACCGTCCCGGGTTCGGCATGCGACCCTCCGAAAACGGCTCCCCGGCGGTCCCACCCCAGGCTCCCGCCGCCGGGGAGCCGGCCCCGCCCACGCTGCCCGCGGACGCGCGCGTCGACCTCGCCAAGGAGCGCGCCGACTCGCACGCCGACGAGGTCCTGGACGCCCTCGACGCCGAACTCGTCGGCCTCGCCCCGGTGAAGACCCGCATCCGGGAGATCGCCGCGCTGCTCCTGGTGGACCGCGTCCGCGCGCGCTTCGGCATCGACTCCGGACGGCCCAACCTGCACATGTGCTTCACCGGCAGCCCCGGAACCGGGAAGACGACCGTCGCCGTCCGGCTCGCCGAACTGCTCCACCGGCTCGGCTACATCCGCAAGGGGCACCTGGTCTCCGTCACGCGTGACGACCTCGTCGGCCAGTACGTGGGCCACACCGCGCCGAAGACCAAGGAGGTCCTTAAGCGCGCCATGGGCGGCGTCCTGTTCATCGACGAGGCGTACTACCTGTACCGGGCCGAGAACGAGCGCGACTACGGGCAGGAGGCCATCGAGATCCTCTTGCAGGTCATGGAGAACCAGAGGGACGACCTCGTCGTCGTCTTGGCCGGCTACAAGGACCGCATGGACTCCTTCTTCGCGTCCAACCCCGGCATGAGCTCCCGCATCGCCCACCACATCGACTTCCCCGACTACAAGCCGGACGAGCTGGAGGCGATCGGCCACCTGATGATGGAACGCGAAGGGTACGTCCTGGCCGCGGAGACCGAGCCGGTCTTCCGCGACTACCTCGACCGGCGGCGCGTCCAGCCGCGCTTCGCCAACGCCCGCTCCGTCCGCAACGCCATCGAGCGCGCGCGCCTCCGGCACGCCAACCGCCTCCTGGCCGCCGGCGGCGAGGTCGACCGCGCCGCCCTCACCACCCTGGCCCCGGACGACTTCCTCACCAGCCGCGTCTTCCTGTGATCCACGGCACCCGAATGAGGTCGCGATCACAGTCGGGAAAGGGATTCACCTCTTCATGTCCTAGTGTTAAGACGAGACATGAAGAGGTGGGGGAGAAGTTGCTGAACCCTGAGGATCTGTACGAGCTGGACACCGACCTGCCGGAGATGACCGGCCCGGTGCTGCTGCACAGCCTCGACGGCTTCGTGGACGCCGGATCCACCGGGCAGCTCGTGCGCGAGCACCTGCTGGAGGCCTTGGAGCACCGCGTCATCGCCCGCTTCGACGTCGACTCGCTGATCGACTACCGGGCGCGCCGCCCGACGATGACCTTCGACCGCGACCACTGGGCGTCCTACGACGCGCCCGAGCTGGTGGTGCGGCTGCTCCGCGACGAGGTCGGAAGCCCGTTCCTGATGCTGTCCGGGCCCGAGCCCGACCGGCTCTGGGAGGGCTTCACCCAGTCCGTCGTGCACCTGGTGAAGCGGCTGGACGTGGGGCTGGTCGTCGGGTTCCACGGCATCCCGATGGGCGTGCCGCACACCCGCCCGGTCGGCGTCACCGCGCACGCCACCCGGCCCGAGCTGATCACCCGCAACACCTGGTTCGACAAGGTGCAGGTGCCCGGCAGCGCCGCCGGGCTGCTGGAGCTGCGGCTCGGCGAGGCGGGCCGCGACGCGCTCGGCCTGGCGGTGCACGTCCCGCACTACCTGGCCCAGTCCGCCTACCCGGCCGCCGCGGTCGCCGCCCTGGAGCAGATCGTCTCCACCACCGGGCTGGTGCTGCCGGTCGAGCGGCTCCGCGAGGCCGCCGCCGCCACCGACGCCGACATCGCCGAGCAGGTCGACGGCAACGCCGAGGTCGAGAAGGTCGTCCGGGCGCTGGAGCAGCAGTACGACGCGTTCGCGGGCGCCGCCGAGCGCGACAGCCTGCTCGCCGAGTCGCAGGACATGCCGACCGCGGACGAGCTCGGCGCGCAGTTCGAGCGGTTCCTGGCCGAGCAGGAGGGCCCCGACTCCTCGTCCTGACCCCGGCGGACGTCCCCCTCGGGTGTCCTGACATATCCGGCCGGGCGCTGGGTAGGCGAGCCCCCGAGGGGGGAGGACCGCCCATGGCCCAGAGAGTGAACGAAGTGATGACGCCGGTGCCGGTGGCGGTGTCCCCGGACACCACGCTGGTCACGGTGAGCGACCTGATGCGCCGGCACGGCATCGGCGACGTGCTCGTGGTGCACGAGGGGCGCCTGCGGGGACTGGTCACCGACCGCGACATCGTCGTCCGCGCCGTCGCCGTCCAGAAGGACGTCGGGGACACCACGGTCGGCGACATCTGCAGCACCAACATGGTGACGGTGGCGCCCGAGGAGGACGCCGACGAGGCCGTCCGGCTGATGCGGCGGCACGCCGTCCGGCGGCTCCCCGTCGTCGACGGCGACCGCCCGATCGGGATGGTGTCGATCGGCGACCTCGCCGTGCAGCGCGACGAGCGCTCGGCGCTGGCCGACATCAGCGCGGAACCCCCCAACACATGATCACGCTGAAGCTGCCGGACGCCGAGCTGAACGGCGACCTCGCGATCCCGGACGACCCCGCGGGCATGGTGGTGTTCGCGCACGGCAGCGGCAGCTCCCGGCACAGCCCCCGCAACCGCGCCGTCGCCGAGGGCCTGAACGCCGCCGGCATCGGCACGCTGCTGCTCGACCTGCTCACCGAGCAGGAGGACCAGGTCGACCGGGTCACCGCCGCGCTCCGCTTCGACATCGAGCTGCTGACGATGCGGTTGATCGGCACCGTCGACGCGCTCGCCGAAGGACTCGAGTCCGCGCCGCACACCGCGGGCCTGCGGATCGGGCTGTTCGGCGCCAGCACCGGCGCCGCCGCCGCACTCGCCGCCGCCGCGGCCCGCCCGGACGTCGGCGCCGTCGTGTCGCGCGGCGGCCGCCCCGACCTCGCCGGCCCGTCGCTGCCCCGCGTCCGCGCGCCCGTCCTGCTGATCGTCGGCGGCGCCGACCCCGAGGTGCTGCGCCTCAACGAGGAGGCCCGGCAGCAGCTGGACGCCGCCGAACTGCACATCGTCTCCGGCGCCACCCACCTGTTCGAGGAACCGGGAGCGCTGGAAGAGGTCACCACGCAGGCCGCCGACTGGTTCAACCGCCACCTCGACCACGGAAACTGATTCGGAACCGGCCCCCGGGGCACGATGTCGGCATGCCCGACGTCATCGTGGTCGGAGCCGGGCCGGCCGGCTCGGCCGCCGCCTGCCACCTCGCCCGCTCCGGACTCGACGTCCACGTGCTGGAGAAGTCCGCGTTCCCCCGCGAGAAGGTCTGCGGCGACGGCCTCACCCCGCGCGCCGTCCGGGAACTCCTCGACCTGGGCATCGACATCGACGGCCCCGGCTGGTTCCGCAACCGGGGGCTCCGCCTCATCGCCGGCGACCGCCTCCTCGAACTCCCATGGCCGTCCGGCGGCCCCTACCCGTCCTTCGGCCTCACCCGCACCCGCCACGACTTCGACGACATCCTCGCCCGCCGGGCCGTCGCCGCCGGGGCGATCCTGTCGCAGAACACCAAGGTCACCGCCCCGCTCCGGGACCGGACGGGCCGCGTCACCGGCGTCCGCACCGACGCCGGCGAGCACCGCGCGCCGATCGTCATCGCCGCCGACGGCGCGTCCTCCCGCCTCTCCGTCGCCCTCGGCCTGCACCCCCGCCGCGACCGCCCCATCGGCACCGCCGCCCGCCGCTACTACCGCAGCCCCCGCCACGACGACCCGTACCTCGAAGCGTGGCTCGACCTCGTCCCCGCCGGATACGGCTGGGTCTTCGGCATGGGCGACGGCACCTGCAACGTCGGCGTCGCCCTCCTCCGCACCGCGCACGCCGACTACCGCCGCCTCCTCGGCGACTGGCTCGCCCGCACCCCGCCCGACTGGGGCTTCACCGAGGAGAACGCCACGTCCCCCCTCCGCGGCGCCGCCCTCCCCATGGGCTACACGCGCCGCCCCCACTACCTCCCGGGCCTCCTGCTCACCGGCGACTCCGGCGGCATGATCAACCCGTCCAACGGGGAGGGCATCGCGTACGCCCTCGAAGCCGCCCGCATCGCCGCCGAGACCGTCACGACCGCCCTCGCCGCCCCCACCCCCGGCGCCCGCGAGCGCGCCCTCTACACCTACCCGTCCGCGATCCGCCAGGCCAACGGGCGCCCCTTCACCCTCGGCCGCGCCTTCGCCCGCGCCATCGAGAACCCCGCGGTCATGCGCGCCGCCACCCGCGCCGGCCTCGGCAGCCCGCCCCTGATGCGCTTCGCCCTCAAGCTCCTCGGCAACCTCACCGACCCGTCCGCCGACCGCCTCGCCGCCGCCCTCACCCGCCTGGCCCCCGCCTCCTGACCGTCCCGCCACCGTTTCGCGATCGCCCCACCGAACCAGGTACGCTTTCCCGGTCACGAGCACGCGGGCGCGTAGCTCAGGGGTAGAGCACTCGCCTTACAAGCGAGGAGTCGGCGGTTCGAAACCGTCCGCGCCCACCAAGGTCAGGGCCATGATCCAGCAAGCTGGATCATGGCCCTTCCTCATCCGAGTGACAGAGTGAGTGACTAAGGGTTCTCGTCCGTGCCGTCTTCGGCGGCGAAGATGCCGTCCATGGCGGTCGCGCCCTTCTCCATGACGGGACGGATCTGCAGGCGGTAGACGGTCTCGGTAACGGCCGTGCTGCGGTGGCCTACCAGCCGGGAGATGTCCTCGATGGGGATGCCGTGGTCGGACAGCACCGACACGAAGCTGTGCCGCATCTCCCGCGGCGCCCACTCGGCGCCGACCAGCTCGGCCTGGTCGAGGACCTTGCGGAAGTCCCGCCGCACGTTGGCGGCCGACAGCGGGAGGCCGCTGCGCGTGCAGAAGACCAGGCTGGGCTCGGAAGTGGCGTCGCCGGCGCTCTCGCGAATCGCCTCCTGGTGCTCGTGGAGCCGTTGGAGCGCCTCGACGCAGATTCGCGGCAATTTCAGGGTGCGGCGGGACTTCCTGGTCTTGGTGTCGCCCTTCTTGCGGACGGATCGCCAGACGTACATGGCATAGGCACCGTGTTTCCAGCCCGCTTCTTGGACGGGAATCCATCGTTCGGCGTCCTCGACGTAGGCGACGACGTGATCCCAGGCCAGCGCTCGCAGTTCCTCGGTACGGGCCCCGGTCGCCAGGGAAAGGACGATGTAGGCGCCGATCCTCGGTTCGGTTTTCCGGGCTGCGTTGAGCACGGCCTTTGCCTGGACGAGCGTTAGAGCTTTGGACGGGCGCCCCTCCCGGCCCTCGGGGACGTCGCACAGTTCGACGACGTTGCGCCGGACCTTGTCGCGTGCCATGGCCTTCCGCACCGAGCGGTGCAGGATGGAATGGACGAGCTTGAGAGAGCGCGTGCTGAGCTCCTCGGACTTGGCCTTGAGCCAGTTGTCCACGTCCTCGGCGGACAGGTCACGGAGCTTGCGGGCGCCCAAGGCAGGGATGACGTGGTTCTCGGCGAACGTCCGGTTCATCTCCACGGTGCGCTCGGATCGGCCGCTGAGGCCGTGCTTCAGCCAGTACTCCACCGCCTCGCCGACCGTGTACTTCGCCGGCTCGGACGGCAGGCCGTCCTCGTGGTCACGCAGGACCTTGCGAAGCGCCTCCTTGGCGGCGGTCTTGGTCCTGCCGCTGCCCTTCCGGACGATCCGCTTGCCCTGCGGGGTGTATCCGACGGTCACGGAGGCGATCCAGCGGCGTCGGCTCTTGTCCCAGTGCAGGCCACCGTCCCCGCGGCTGCGCCGCTTGGGCTTGTCGCCGTTGCCTTCGTCCGGGCTCTCGGGCGCACGCCGGTCGTCGTCAGCCATGAGTTCCTCTTCCGGGTCAGGGGTCACGTTGAGTGATGGGTGGCGAGGCCCGGACGTGGCTCTGCACGGCTGCACGCATGCACACAATGCACAACAATTGATTTCCGTGCATTGTGTGCATGCGTGCAAGGGTGCGGGCGGCCGTGAGCCGGTCGGGCCAGTGACGGTGTGTGACGGTGGGCGGTGGTCACGAAGTGCCCTCCGATGCGGTGTTCGGGTGGGTTTCGTAGGTGGCGGCGGGTGCCCGTCCGGCGCCTCCGCTGCGAGGTGGGACGGGCAGGCGCCTAATCCAGCCGTGGGTTTCCAGGACGCGTAGGCCGGCGTCGACGTCGGCGACCTTGCGGAAGCGGGGCCTGAGGGCTTGGACGGCGTCGCGGGCGGTGAAGCGGTGAGTGCCGGTGCGTGCGATCCAGTCGCGCAGTGCGCGAGCGTCGGCCAGGTCGGGGTCAGCGCCGATCAGGTCGTAGGCGGCCTGGGCGTGCGCGAGGAAGTAGTCGCCGATCTGGCGGGCGCAGGCGAAGGTCTCCGCGGTGATGGGGCGGGCCCAGGTGCCGTGGTGGTGTTGGGCTATGTGGAGCAGGCCGGCGATGCGGACGACGGCGCCCGGGTACTTGCCGCCCCAGTCGGGCATGTGCGCGAGGTCGTTGCCGGGCCGGTATCGCGGCTCGGTCTCGCGAAGCAGCTCCTGGACGGCGGCAATGGCGGAGTCGCTGAAGTTGAGGCTGATCGGTTCGTCGCGGTCATGTAGCCGGGTGATGAGGCTGGTGAGCGTGTCGGCGTAGGTCTGGGCGACATGTGGCGGGATCAGTTCTGGGCTGGCGTCGCGATAGCCGAGCAGGGAGGCGGGGACGGCGTACAGGATGCGCCCGAGCAGGCCCTGGCCGCGGAATTGCGGTGTGTCCGCGAGTCCGGCCAGGACGTCAGGCTGAGTACAGATGCCGAGTGTGACGTGCGCGGACTCGATGATCTCGGACGGCCGCCCGACGCGGTCGATCCGCATTCCCTCACCGGCGTGGCCATGCTTGAGGACGGCGAAGTTCGGTGCGCCGCTGTAGCGCCCTGCGGCGATGGAGAAGATCTCGCCTTCTGGGGAGAGGACGGCCATCCGTCCGCCTTGCTGCGCGAGCTGAGACGTCAGAATTTCAGGCGTGGCGTCGTCGGAGAACAGCCGCGGCTCGGCCGGGACCTGCAGCTCCTGGAGCCGTTCGGCGGCGATGCGCGCGTCGGCCAGGTGCTGCTCGCGGACTACGGCGTCAATGGCGTTGATCGCGGCCTTTTCCGCCTTCTCCATGTCCGCCTCGGCGACGCGCCGCTGCATGGCGATGTCGGTGATGTACGGCTGGGCCTGCTCTCGCAGCATTGCCTCGGCGGCGCGGATCGGGCCGGTCATCGCCGCGAACACTTCGGATTTCCGGTTTCCAGGCCCGAGGGCAATGACGGTGAAGATGTTGGTCGGTTCGTGCCAGCCGCGCGCTTGGACCCAGACCTTGCCGCCGGCGGCGACCGCGAGCACGGCCAGGGCGAGACAGCCCGCCAGGTCGGGCGGCGTCTGGGTCTGCTCGGCCAGCCGGGCGGCGTACTCGGCCAGCCAGTCCGGCAGCATCGGCAACGGGAACGTCGGCAGGATGCGGGCCGCCTCGAGCGGCGTGGGGGTCGGCCACCCCCGGGCGTCCGGTGCGGTGATCTCCTGGACGGCCGAGGTGACGGCGCCGCGTAGGTCGGTGGTGTCGCCGTCGGCCGCCTGGTGGCCGAGCTGGGTGAGGCGGATGCCGGTCGTCGCGACGGTCCGGGCGTAGGCGAGATCGGCCAGACGGCGCGCGTAGTAGGCGGCCTGTGTCGAGGACACCGTGTCCTGGATCAGGGTGTGCAGGTAGGGACCGCCACCGACCTTGCCGAGTCGGCGCGGGCCGAGCTCGGCGGCGACCGCGGTGGGTTCGCAGGGGTCGCCACGGTCGGCGAGGTCACAGATGGCCTGCCAGATCACCTGATGGGCGGGCCGGTAGAACTCGCTGCCGTCGAGCACGTCTCGGGCGTCGGCTACGGCTCGCGCGGACAGCATCATCGCCCCGAGGACCTGTCGTTCGGCTCCGAGGTCGTGGGGGAGCGCCTGGGACAGGCTCTGGTCGTCCTGGCGATCGTCCACGACGCGAAGCGGAGGCTTGGTCATCGGGTGACCGTCCTCAAGACGCTGTGTCGTCCGGGCGGGCGTGCCCAGGCAGATCTCATTGGTCCTCCACGGCGAAGACGAGGCCGTCCGCGAGCGGTGAGCGGGACGGGACGGATGTGACTCGACGGGCCGAGAGAGGCCCGGTCCACCGGAGCCGGTGGCCGGGCTCTGCTCTTCAGGTCGGCCGGCGAGAGTCGTTCGGCTGAACCCGTGACACCGGTCAGGGCCACAGGTAGGGGCTGGGGGAGGGAGTTACAGGTCAGAGGCGGTGTGACGCCTTGACACGGCGCCCGTGACGCGGGTGTGGCACGTGCCCGTGACAGGCGTGTGACAAGATCATCCGCGCTGCGGGCACGCCCCCACGCGCAGCCGCACGGAAGCCGGGCCTCGCGCGCGGCGGCGTCACGGTCACACGGCCGCTCATGCGGCGTGCCCGAGATCGTCGCGGTCCAGGGGCGACAGGTCGGCGATGGTGAACGTCGTGCTGCTACCGGACTTGTCGGCCCGGAGAACGCCGCGGGCGGTCAGGTCCTTGAGGACCTTGTAGATCCAGGCGCGGCCGTTGCCAGAGCGATTGCGGACGGCGGTCAGTTCGGAGTCGGAGGCGGTGAACGACGGCCTCCGGCTCTCCTGGCGGTGGCGGAGCCAGTCGTACACCAGCCCGCGGGCGGCGGCCGGTGTCATCGGCTCACGGTCGTCGTCCTCGGTAACGAGGCTTTCGGCCTCGGCGTCGGTCGGCTCCTGGACCCGGTCGCCGGCCCCCGCGGTGACGGCCGGATCGGGGTCGTCGGTGCGGAGCGCGGCCGCCACCGGGTCACCGCTGTCTCGCAGCCGAGCAGCCGCCTCAGCGCCGTCGGCGGCGTTCATCAGGACGGGGCGGCCTTCACCGTCGTCGCCGGCGGGTCCGACGACGCCCTTGCGCTCCAGGGCCTCCAGGAGCCGCAGGGAGTCCTCACGGCCGACACGGAGCTTGCGCTGCAGCATCTGCGGTGACGCGTGCTGGACGGCGATGACCAGCTCCGCCGCGTCGCCGAGCAGCTCGGCGAAGTCGGCAGCGAACGCCTCGCGCTCCTCGTCCTGGACGACGTCGTCCTCACGAGCCCGCAGGGCGGGGCTCGCTGTTGGAGGAGCCACGGCCGGGGCCTGGACGGGCGTCGGCGTCCGAAGGCGGCTCAGCGCGGCGGTGAAGTGGTCGACGTCCTTGGCAGCGGCCGGGAACCTGGCGGCGTGCGAGGCCATCGCAGCGTTGGCCTCCGCGCTGCCGGTACCCCAGGAGAAGGTGCGCAGCGGCATCGCGTAGTGCGTGGACCGGACGCTCTTGCCGTCCAGGTAGGCCATGCCGGGGTAGTGGTCTTCCCACTCGTGCGGCTCGACGCCCGCCTTGCGCTGCCGCGCGGACACGCCGTACTTGACGTCGTCCGGATCGGACAGCCCGAAGCACATCTTGGCCATCTGGGAGCGGATCAGCGTGGGGATCTGCGTGTAGTCGGCGCGCTGCAGCGACAGGATGACGCTGCCGCCCGCCGAGCGGATCTCCTTGAGGATCTCCGCCAGCCGCTCCTCGTCCTCTCCGGCCAGCTCGTTGAACAGCTTGGGGACTTCCTCGATGTGCAGGTACCAGTAGGTCAGCCCGCATCCTGGCTCCCATGCCTGGTACCCGTGCGCGGCCAGCCACTTGGTGCGCTCGGGGATCGCGGCGTGCATCGCCCGGATGAGGTCGACCGCGCCGGCCTTGCCGGTCTCGAAGCGATGCAGCCCCGCGTTGAGCGGCCCCATGGTCTGGTCGTCCTTGGAGACGTCGATGGAGAACACGGCGGCGTCGACGCGGGTGATGATCTCGGCGACGATGTTCCACGCGCCACCGATGGACTTGCCGCTGCCGGTCATGCCCATGATCTGCAGGTGATGGCCGACGAACCGGTACTCGACCTCGTCGCCGTCCTGGTAGATCCCGATCCGCAGCGGCTCGTCCACCGAGCCGCCCGGACGGGACGGCCCCGGCCAGGCGATCGGACGGCGGATGGCGCGCGGGTCGGAGACGGTGACGTGCGCCCGGTCGGCGCGGTCGTCGTCCCTAGCCACGATCACCGAGCCGGGAGGCAGCCGCATCCCGGACTCGATGCGGTCGGTGGCCTTGATGGCGTCCTCGGCGGTCTTCTCCCCGGCCGGGAGCTGCATCTGCCCCTTGACCTTGTGATCGGTGACCTCGGTGGCGCGCACCCGTGCACCCTTGAGCCCGGCCTGCTCCTTGGCCCGGTCGAACAGCGAGCCGAGCGCGTCCTCGGACGACTCCCCGTCGCCCTGGCCGCGGATCACGGTCCGGATGTTCCAGCTCAACGCCAGCGTCGCACCACCGAAGAACAACGCCCCCGCCGTGGTGTCGGCGGTCACGCCGGTGATGGTGGCCACGGTGAACCAGCTGGTCGCGGCACCTGCGGTCACGGTGGAGTGGACTCGTCCGAGCATCCGCCGCCGGTGGGTTGCCAACCAGGTCAGCGCGGTCAGCAGCGTGGAACCGAGCGTGCATCCGGCCGCCGCCCACGTCACCGCCGGCGCCGCACCCCACATCGCGTGCGACACCGCGCCGCCGGCGGCCTCCAGGCCGAGCACCGCCCACGGCGGCACCAGCACGCCCACCTTGGACACCGCCGACACGGCGATGCGCTCCATCGTCGCGTCCTGCACCAGCTGCAGGCTCTGCGTCTTGCGAGCCATCACAGATCAACCTCGCCCTTGTAGTCGCTCTTCTTGGTGGAGCGGTCCTCGCCGTCGAGGAACTCGTTGCGGAACTGGATGTTGAACTTCACCGCCTCGGCACTGACCCCCTCGACCAGCTCCCGGGCGTCGCGCAGATGCCTGCTCACCCACCAGGCCCGGACGGCCACGTCCACCCCGGCGAGCAGCGGGTGCCCCTTGAGCTGCCGCATCGCCGCGTCCGCGGCCGACTCGGCGGCGTCCAGCTCGCGCGCCAGGTCGTGCGCGAAGCGCTGGGTGGCCTTGGCGTAGGCGGCGACCTGTCGGGGCACCTTGCCGCGGAACTCGATGGCGGCGATCTCGTCCAGCCGCCGGCTTCCCGAACCCATCTGACGTTGACCTCCTGCGATTCCTTCTCACGGCACATCCCGGATCGGGGCGGCCGACCTATGAGGACCCGGCCGCCCCGATCGGGTCAGGACGGCTTGAAGTGCTTGCGGTAGGAGCGGTGGAACTGGTCGGCGCTGTCAGCGACCGAGGCGGCCAGGTCCTGCGCGCGCTTGAGTCGCTTGGCCACGCGGCGGGCTCGGATCTTGGAGTCCAGACCGAACAGCAGCAGGTGGCCCTTCATCGTGCCCATCGCGGCCTCGGCGTCCACGGCGGCGATCTCCAGCTCGGTCTTCCACCGGTCGGCCAGCGCCTCCAGCTCCTGGCCGTAGGTCTTGAACGCCTCGCCGAGCGAGCCGCGGAACTCCACGTTGGACAGCTCGGTGATGTTGCTCATCGCCACACCTTCTGCTTCTCGTTGTCGTCGATGACCTCGGCGTCGACGGCGCCGGCGCGTCCGGCCCGGTACTCATCGGCCAGCACCCGCCCGGCCCTGCACAGACGCGGAGCAAGCGGCGCCGTGCCCAGCAAGGCGGTCACCAGCGCGTCCAGCGCCGTCGCCAGCAGCGACAGCACGGCGAGCACGCCGCGAGCCACCGGGCCGAACCGCTCCCAGAAGGAGGGGCCGGGCGGCGTCTGGATCCGGAAGTGCCGCGACAAGCTCGAGCCCTGGGCGGCGCCTTGCGTCGCGTTCACCGCCGCCTCCGGGCAAAAGGGCGCGAGCGGACGGCCCACCAGGCGGTCAGCGCCGCGACCATGCAGGCGGCGTTGCCGTACATCGCCGTCCACATCGTCAGCGCCGCCCACACCACCAGGAAGACCAGGAGGAACAGCAGCACCGCCCTGGCCAGCGACCGCCGCGCCCGGGCCCGGGCGCTCATCGGTTCACCCCTTGGGCGCGGCCGCGGACGCCGACGTAGACGCATAGCGCCACGTACGCCGTCCCGAGGACGATGGCCCACAGCACGATCCGGCCGAGGACGTCCAGGCCCGGGACGACACCGACGACGGCGAGCACGGCCATCAGCGCGCCGATCAGCACCCGCGACAGCCGATACCGGCGCGGGCGTTCGGTGCTGCCGCCGGCCCGATGCTCCTCGACCTCGGCGAGCACGACCAGGACCTCGGCGGCCCGGTCGCCCAGGTGATCAGCGGCCAGCGAGCGCAGCCGCCGCAAGCAGGACGCGCGCCGGTCAGGCGCCGAGGTGTGCGCGAGTTCCGTCCAGGCCAACAGCTCGGTCCTGTACTCGTCACCCGGAAGCGGCTCGGTGTCCGGCCAACTGACCGCACCAATGACCGCGCGCTCGGTCGCGGCGACCTGACGCAGCAACGCCGCCTGGCAGGCCAGCGAGTAGGCCATCGGCCGTCCGTCCGCGTCGACGTCGCGGCCCCACGCGGCGGTGTGCGTCTCGGCCAGCTGCTCGGCGAGCTGCGCGGCGCGGTCCTCCAGCGCCGCCCGGTCGTCGTGGTCCTGGACCACGTACAGGTCGTCGAATGTCTCGTTCAGGGTGTCCTGCAGGTCGGCGTACCGGCGGCGCGCGGCCGAGCGGTCAATCCGCGCTCGCAACGCGTCGGGAATGGTCTTCAACATCGGAGAAACTCCTGTGTTGTCTTGGGGGAGAGGGGGCCGACTCGGCCGGAGCCGGCCCCCTGGTGCCGTGTCGTCAGCGGGCGGTGGTGCGGAACTCGCCGTCCCGGGAGCACCGCCAGACGTCCTGGCTCGGTCCGGTGCCGCCCTCGCGGCCCTTGTAGGTCACGTTCTGCGCGCTACCGCACGTCGGGCAGCACGCCTTGCCGCTCACTTCTTGCCGCCCTTGGCCAGCTCGGGGTAGCCGCGGCCCTTCTTGCCCCACATGGAGGACGTGGGCGCGGTCGCGGTGCCTCCGCTGCTGGACCGGCTCTGATCGGACATACTTGGACCTGCCTCTCTTGAGGTGGGCCCCGCCGTTATGCGTGCCAGGCTGCCGGCGGGGCCCTTTTGTGCTGGTCACGGGCGGAAGTGCCCGAGACGATGGGGGCCGGGAGATATCCGGCTCTGGTCAGGCGTGGCGTCCGGTGCGGAAGGCCGTCATCACCGCTCGCCGCCCACCACGGACAGCTCGGCGCGCGACGTCGCCGACGGCTCGTCCGGCTCGGGCAGCGCCTGGACGATGGCTCGCTCGATGTCCGCGAGCTGCTCGGCGTACAGCTCCTTGACCTTCTTGGCTCGCGTGAACCCGAGGCCGAGAGCGCTCTGGACCTGGCGAATGGACGCGTCCTCGGGCAGCTCGCCCCGGTCGATCGCAGCGACCATTCGCTCGCACTGCTGTTCGTCGGTGAGCGCACGCGGCGGTGCGGGCTTCGCGCTCTCCGGCACCCGGACGCCCTTGTTCGGACGCCGCTTACGGGGCGCTTCCGACTTCCGCTGTTGCGGCCGGTCGTCACCGATTCGCGGCCTCGTCTCGCCGCCCTCGGCGGTAGTCCGGGCCGGGGTGGGGCGAGCGATGACCGGCAGGATTCGCCGCTGCCCGCTGGCGACCGGCCACGCCATCACCGGGACGATGCCGGCGCGCTCAGCGTCACCTTCCTTGGCGCTGTCGGAAGCGTCCAGAGGAGGAACGGCGGTGCCGCGCTCGGCGAGCGCCGATCCGGCGCTTCGCAGATCCATCTCTGCCAGCCGCGGCATCGCCCGACCGTCGTTGTCATGCCAGGGATCGGCCGTGCTGATCGACCTGTCGATCACGCCGATGAGGTGCGCCGTCACGGCCGCGCCGACCGGCCCGAGCGCGTGAGCGAACATCGCCCCCATGACCGCCCATACGGACACGTGGGCGCTGTGGCCGGCGGGCACGGCCGCGACCAGGTTGAGGAGGACCGACGTGGTCAGACAGCCCACACCGATCTTCTCCGCCTGCCTCGACAGCTCACCGCCCGCGCCGGCCAGCCGTGCGCGGACGACGATGATCCAGCACACCGTGCCGATCAGCAGAGCCTCCAAGCCCCACAGCGCCCACCACACCGGGCTGTGCGAATCGACCTGCATGATGCGTGCGGCGCCCTGCTGGACACCGGTCGTCGACCAGATGCCGAACCCGACCAGCAACGGCACCAGGACGTGCAGGTTCCGGCTGCGCAGCCACTCCAGGCGCAGCGCACGAGCCTCCCCGGACCGCGCCATCAGCGCCTTGACCCGCGTCCGCTCACCGGCCGCCCGGAACTGCCGGTGCATCCGAGCCAGCTCCGCCTCGGCCTGGACGTCGGCCTCACGTTCGGCCCGCGCCAACTCGGCCAGCCGCGACTCCTCGGCCACGTCCGCCCGCGCCCGGCCGTGGCCGGCCGCCGCCCGGAGCCGCTCCAGCTCATCGACCCGCCGCGCGTCCGCCAGCTCCCGCTGCCGCTGCAGCTCACGGGTCAGCTCCTCCGGGCTCGCCGGCGCGTGGGAGGTCCGCGGCTTCCTGTTCAGGATCGTCATCGCGAACGCCCTCCCTCCAGGACGTCCAGGACCGGCCCGATCACGCGGTTCAGCTCGGTGACCATCCCTGCGACGGCCTGCCGGGCGGCGTACTCGACACCGTCGGTCGGACCGCTCGGAGCCGCCGGCAACAGGCCGACCGGAACGGCGAACGTCAGCGCGAGGCTGGCCTGCATGAACGGGTACTCGGTCACGTCCTTCTCGGTGGGGTCGACGTAGTCGTAGCCCTCACCGCGAAGTTCCGTGGGCCAGTCGCGCCAGTACCGGCCGCGCTGCCAGTCGAACGACTGGGCCAGCGCCGTCGGCCAGGGAGCCACCAGGCTCACGGCCGCGACCAGTGTTCCGTCCCACTGGCTCCGCTCCACGCAGGTGCTCAACACTCGCGAGTGGTGGCGGACGTAGCCGGGCGCCATGACCGGCCCGGTCGCCGTCCGCCAGGCCGCGGCCGCGAACTCGGCCAGCCTGGTCGAAGCCTCGCCCCACGTCCCGTCCCAGCACTCGGCGAACGAGCCGCCCAGCCGGTCCCGCACGTAGGCGCCGTACCGGGAGACGCCGTCACTGGCGTACTCCCGGTCGTACTCCGCGTCGACCCAGAACGGGGCCGAGGGAGTGTCAGAATGAAGGTTCATCGGGTTGGACCTCCTGAGGTCCAATCAAGGCCCTCGTCAGGCGGTTGCGTCGCCATGACGAGGGCCGCTCTACGTTCGGGGGCTCATGAGGCGCACCTGCAGGTAGGCGCGCACGTTCCGAGAGGCGCCACGGCACGGGTACGCCGACGACACCTCGATCAGGTCGAACGCCTCGGCCAGGACCTCGGCCCCGGCCAGCACCTCGTCCGGCAGACCGATCAGCCGGATCCGGAGACCGGCCGCGGGCATCCCCTCGGCGGCCACCGGCTTAATCGCCAGGTCGGAGCCGGGCCTGCGGCGCTCGCGGGCCATCAGCCGGCCTCGCTCTCCAGCAGCGCGATGTACTCGGCGATGGCCGAGCCGGGGATCCGGCGCGAGCGGCCCTCCTGGACCGACCGCAGCCGCCCCGACCGGATCAGCTCGTAGATCACCGACCGGGACAGCGACAGCAACTCCATCGCCTCGCTGACCCGGTACAGCCGCACCGGCGGCGCCTCAACGGCGCCCGAAGTCATGGTGGTCATCGAGTGGGAACCTCCCTTGACGGCTCTGCCGCACAACGGCGAGAGCCCGGTGTGTCCAGAGACGTCCAGAAGGACACCTAGACGTCTAGAGGAGTACGTCCAGACCGTGACACAACTCGTCTAGATGAGTCAAGCGCTACCGGGCTGGAAGCTCGTACGAGAGGACGTACGCGTCACTCGACATGACCGTGTCGCAGACCTCGACCGGTCGTCCGGCCTGGTCATAGGCCGTGCGCACCAGATGGAACACCGGCACTCCGGGCGCGAGCTTCAGCGCCCGGGCCTCATCGCGGAGCGGCATCCGGGCGCGGATCTCCTCGGTGAAGTGGTCGAGACGGTGGCCGAGTTCCTCCAAGCGGGCGTAGATCCCGCCGGGGCCGCTGTTGGGCTGCGCAATCTGCGAGTCGCGAGCGATCGAGGCTGGGATGTACGAGGTTGCTGTTTCCACGGGGTGCCCGTTGAGCAGATATCGACGCGCCCGGACGATGACCAGCTCACCACTCGCGAGATCCAGCTTCGACGCAACATCTGGCGATGGCGTGCTTTCCGTGATGTTGATGGAGTCGACCGACGGCTTGACGCCGGCCTCTTCGGCCTCGGCGATGAAAGCAGCCTTACCTTCTTCGCGATGATGCCGAGCAAAGCGGTCGGAGGCCAGCCTCCGTACCGGGGGCCGGGACCGAACAAAAACACCCTTGCCATGCTCAGCGACGGTCAGCCCCTCGCTTTGCAGAATCTGGAGAGCGTGCCGCACCGTCATCCTGGCCACGTCGTAGTGCCCAATCAGCTGGCTCTCCGAAGGCAGCTTCTCGCCCGGTGCGAGCTCCTTGCTGTCGATCGCCGCCCGCAGGTGATCAGCGATCTGCTTGAAGACCGGCCGATCGCTAGTCGGATCCAGGTCTGGCAACCCCAGCTCGCCCACGCGCGGCCAACTCCTCAACTCGTACGTACGTGTACTAGCGTTGAGTCTAGTAGCCGGACCTGGTCAGAGGAGCTTGCGAAATGCCCGACAGTCGCCACTCCGTCAGCGTGGCGGGGGTCGTCGTTGACGACCACGGTCGAGCCCTCCTCATCCAGCGCCGTGACAACGGCCACTGGGAGGCACCCGGGGGCGTCCTGGAGCAGGACGAGGACATCATCACGGGCCTTCGCCGCGAGGTGCAGGAGGAGACCGGCCTGGACGTGACGCCGATCGCCCTGACCGGCGTCTACAAGAACATGACCCGTGGCATCGTTGCCCTGGTCTTCCGCTGCAAGGCCGAGGCCGGCTCCCTTCGAGAGTCCGACGAGACCTCCGCCTTCCGCTGGGTCACCGCCGACGAAGTCGCCGAGCTGGCCGACGAAGCCTTCGCCATCCGAGTCCAAGACGCCATGGCCGCCCGTTCAACCGTCCCCATCCGCCAACATGACGGCATTCAAATACTCGGCTGACGTCCACCGGTCGCAGGTCCTGTCTTGACTACGAGCGAGATCAGTATCGTCCGGCAGTGTTCCCGAGAGTCTGCTGGCCATCGTTGCGCCGTCCGGCCGGGGCATACCCGTCCGAGGACATCCGGCCTCACTGGTTGGACTGACATTAGAAGACGAACCGTTCCGGCGGTGCGCCCGCGCGAACGGCGAGAAGGCGTCACAGGCAGGGAGTGCCGCCACCCGCGACGTGGTGCTTGCGAGGCCCCGCTTCACACTCGCTCAGGCAACGGACGGCTCGGCTGCAGCTCGTAGTGACAATGCTTGCCGTGCTAGGTGGTGCGATCCGCAGCAAATGACAGGCGGGGGGAGACGTCACATGCCATAATCACAATATGCGTCTACTATCCCTAGACTACGACCCTGTCTATGGCGAGGCCACTCGAGCCACTTTTGCGGGAGACTTCAGTGCATTCGACTATGATGTTGTGATCTGGGATCCTGCCGAAAGTTTGCGCTTCTATGCTACCCATAGCGACACTTATAGAGGGCTCCCGTGCCTGGCAGAGGGAATTTCTGTTCGCATACAGGCGGACGCCGATAGAAGGGCGAATGAATTTAGAGAATTCATTCGCTCTGGGCGAACTCTTGTGGTGATTTCACGTCCGCCTCAACTTTGCTACATCGACACCGGACAACGCGAACATTCTGGCACGGGAAGAAACCGTATCACCACAAATATGGTTTCTCTTTTTGATCTCCTGTCGGCTTTGCCGTGCGAGGTTAATCCATCGCGTGCTCGCGGCTCAAGAATCGAATTTGTGGGCGATGGGCCAATAGTTGGCCTGCTGCGGAAATACAAGGAGTATTTGGCATACAAGGCGGTTCTATCGAGGTATCCGGGAACGGCCGTTGCTCGAGTGACCGGAACCGATCGAGTCGTCAGTTCAATCGATCGGAGAGAGGACGGGGGATATCTGATTCTACTGCCAGTCGTCGATCTGCGCTTGGATGAGGAAGACGTCGAAGACGAGGAAGGCGAGGAAGACGAGGACCTCTATATCGAAGAGGCGCCGACTTTTCAGGCGGATCTTCTTGAGGCGATCAGCCAGCTCGTCGGCAGCGCTACTCACAGCAGACCCACCTGGATGGAGCGATATTCAACGACCCGAGAAGAGCAGATTCAGCAGGAGCTTACAAAGCAGCAGAAACGCGTGGAATCGGCTCGGAACAAACTTGCAAAGCTTCAGCAGCAGAAAGAAGCTGCCGAGGCTCGCGATCAGCTGTTTCTTGGCAGTGGCCGGGCACTTGAGGTGGAGGTTGGAAAGGTTCTTGAGGCTCTCGGTGGAATTGTTATCGAGCCTGACCCTGGACGGGATGATTGGAAAGTTGCTTTCCCGGAAGGAAATGCTGTTGTAGAAGTTAAAGGGGTAGGCAAGAGTGCCGCAGAGAAACATGCGGCTCAGCTTGAGAAGTGGGTGGCCGCAGAACTCGAGGCGACAGGAAAGGCACCAAAGGGGATACTTGTAGTCAATGCCTGGCGAGAATTGCCGCTCGACGAGCGAGTCCAGGATGCTTTTCCGAGCCAGATGCTCCCGTATTGTGAGAGTAGAGGACACTGTCTCATCACGGGACTTCAGTTGTTTGTCATCCTTGCTGACCTCGAAGAAGATTCTTCTCGGGCCGATAAATGGCGCAAGGCTTTGCTTGGGACTTGCGGCAAGCTTGCGGGGGCCGATGACTGGAGGTCGGTGATTCATGAAACAAAGCCAGCCCCTGTACAAGAAGGCGATGCCGAAGCCTGACGCACGTTCAGCGGCGGCTGCCCCGGCGCAGCGGACTGGAGGCTTGGATCGTATACTGTCGCCGCGGGCGGAACGAAGGTGTCGTCCGACCTGGAAGCCCTTATCGATGATCCGATTTTACTTTGAGGGTATCTCGCCGGCACTCAGTAGGAGCCTTCGCACGATAGCTCCACGGTTGGCCCGGCTTATCCTGTCGTTGATTCCCGAGCGTACTCGGCGGTAGTACTCTGCAGCGTCTGGTTGAGGACTCTCCGAGCGGGTTACGGACTCCACCTCCTCATAGAAGGCGGTCATTGTGGACCCCACAGAAAGTGGATCGAGAGAACGGCCGTCAACGATCAGCGCCCGATGCAGCTCGACCAGAATCGTGAGCAGGTCAGCCTTTTGCCATACCCGCGACTTCTCGTCGAAGTGACAGGATTCAATGAAATCGAAAACGACATGCATTTCCGTTTTCATCTTGGCTTCATCGGGAAATTGGTCGTTGTATCTTTCTAGGTAGGTTTCGTGCTCCTCGTCTCGCTTGAAGTATCCGCTCATGATGGTAATCAAGAGTGTCAGAACGAAACGAACATCATTCATCCTCCGCCCATCGAGAGAGGTGAAGATGTTGTGTCTAATAAAGAAGCTTGAATTTGCAAGGAACTCTGCAAACTTCTTCAGCTCCCCGTCATATCGAGAGCTATTCACTTCCATTGCATTGAGTGAATACCTAGTAGAATTGATGCGTTGGAAGATATCGCGAGTCTCATCCTCGGTGAGCGGTCCCAAGTCCCGGACGACTACTTCATATTCAAGGAAAGCGACCTTCTGTATCTGATCGAGTTCCTTGTACTCCACTATCGGGCTGCCAGTAAAACGAAGGTCGCGCGAACCTGTGAAGTACTCAAACAGGGTCGTCATCCTTTGTTGGCCATCTACGATGAGTTCAGTGCCGTCCCCCGTGTCAGGGTTAACTTCTCCCGCCGAAATGAAAATTTCGGGGAACGGCAAACCTTCTAGGACCGTTTGCAAGAACGCAATTTTATGTGCGTTCGACCAAACAAGTCGACGCTGAAAGTGTGGATTGGGTATCAGTGTTTGATCGCGTATCCCAGTTAGTAGGGTCCGCATGCGCTTATTCGTTGCTGAGGTCTGCATTAGGAACCTTCCATCTGATCGGCCCTACAGGCCGCCACTGCCCTAGTCTGGTAGTTAACTAAAAAATGCATATCGTGATAAAGTCCTGCCGCCATCTTATATGGGCCATAATTCCGCGAGTACTGCAACCCCCGAAAGAAGTCCCACCATTCGTCTGCAAAGGGAAATAAGGGTCCCGAAGGCAATTTATCAGGCCTTATCCAGCCCCATGCTGCATACCGCTCGAATTGGCTTTTCCTTGGCCAATCCGCGCCGGACTCTACATAGTTGCTCACTTCGTGCCAAACTCGCTCGTATAGACGATGACTCACTATGGCTATATCGATATCTGAGCTGTCACTGAAAGAGCGGTACCTCTTATGTGGAGCGATACTGAACCCCAACTTCGCCGATCCTACAATGAAGATGTCTTGATTGACTTGCAGTGAGAACCGATCTGCTACTTCCTGTTTCAGGGTGTAGTGGCTGGTTTCGTCTATCGCAAAGCATGAACCGTGGAGGAGGTGTTGATTTACTACAGCTACATCATTTACCTCATCTCGTAAGGTCGTTCGAAATCTCTCCTTTCGCCTAATAATTTCGTCATCCCCAATAGTCTCCAGAAGACTCATCCTTTGACTCGCATGTCCACAGTAGGATCGGGCTGTCGCGATTGACCAAATTGTACTCTTGATCGCGGCGTCAGGGGCAGTCTTCTCCGGATTGGCGGAGAACCTTCCTTAAGCCTCCTCAGGTCGTGTGGGTAGTCCTCGTCCACCGTTTCGATCTCGGCTGGCTGGGCCGGGCCCGAAGCGGCCGCACGCCGAGCTGGCCGAGGCGGCAGCGGAGCGGCGCCCTTGACTGTGTGGAGATAGCTCTCACCAGCGGTCGTTTGGGCTCGAGGTTGGAAGTCTCCGAGCGCGTCGGCGGACGAAGTCCCGGCGGGGCAGGCGGCTCTCGAGGTTCGGGTGAGATGTGATCAGTGACCGTCGTCCAGCTTCCGAGCTGTGCCGCGTGGAGTGTCTAACTGGGTGACAGTCGTGGCGGACATGGGTGGACGTCGACGGCCGGTGGGGTACCCGTGTGCAGGGCCAGGACCTGCGGCTTTGCTGGGTGATCTTGGCTTACAAGCGAGGAGTCGGCGGTTCGAAACCGTCCGCGCCCACCAGCCAAAAGACCCCGTTCCTGATCTAGGAACGGGGTCTTTGTGCTATCAGCGTGCCATTAGCTCCCAAGTCAGGGCCCTGCGCCGTGCGCCCTGGGTGCCGGCGTTCCCCTCGGCGTAGTGGCTGGTCAAGTGGAGGGCTTGTCGGGCGGGGGAGAATGGGTGGGTTTGGGGCTGCGGGAGGCGGCGTGGGGGCTGGGGAGTTTCGGGCGCGGGTCGCGCGGGCGATGTTGTGGACCGCGCTGGGGATGGTGTTCTGCATCCGGCTGTTCAACGCGGTCCAGAAGGGCCTGGGCGTCGAGGTGTGGGTGGTGGCCATGGCGCCCTATCCGCCGTTGGTGGCGTTGCTGGTGCGGCGGTGGCGGGCGGGCGTGCGGTACGGGCTGCTGGCGGTGCTGGTGGTGCTCGCCCTCATGCCGTTCGCGCTGGTCGGCATGGACTGGGAGTGGCTGCCCTGGACGATCGGGGCCGGTGTGCTGGTCGCGCTTCCGGCGCGGGTGTCCTGGCCGCTGCTCGGTCTCGTCCTGGCGGGCACGGCGGTCGGCGGTCTGCTGGCCGGGGACCCGGTCGGTATCTGGGTGTGGCGGCCGCTGGCCGTCGCGACGGACGCGCTGATCGTGTTCAGCCTGCACACCATCAGCAGGATGGTCGTGGACCTGCACGCCGCACGCGACGAGCTGGCCACGCTGGAGACGGTCCGGGAACGGCTGCGGATGGACGCCGAGCTGCGCGGGACCGTGGGGACCGGGCTGCGGACGATCGCCGGCAGGCTGGCCGCGGCGGCCGGCGCGCCGCCCGAGGACGCCCGCGCCGAGGTGCGGGAGGCGACGGAGACGGCGAGGCGGACGCTGGCCGAGGTGCGTTCGATGGCGAGCGGCTACCGCGCCGCGGGCGGCGGCCGCGCGGCGCCGCCGGTGAGGTCGCCAAGGTTCGTCCGCGTCATCCTCGTTGTGGTGGTGCTCATCCAGGCGGTGAGGGCGGTCGTGAACGTCTTCCTTCTCGCCGGGGACCCGCGCTGGCTGTTCCTGCTGGTCCCGCTGCTGGCGGTGGCCGTGCCGCTGCTGCTGTCGCGGCCGGGGCGCGGACGGCTGATCGTGCTCGGCCTGCTGGTGGTCCCGGTGGCCTGGCCCGGGAGTTATGTCGCGAACGTCCTGGGCGTGGTCGAGGGCCTGTGGGGGCTGCTCGTCGGCGCGGTGCTGGTCCGGGTGCGTCCGCCCAGGTCGTGGGCGATCGCCGCGGCCGTGCTGGCGCTGGTGGCCGTGCTGTCCGTCACCCCTCCGCCGGTCTCCCCGCCGGCGGGCGTGGTGGCGGAGCTGCTCTCCACCATGATCCTCGCGTGGCTGTTCTACAGCCTGTCGCGGCTCGCCGACCTGGTGGTGCTGCTCGAACGGGCGCGGCACGAGCTGGCGGCGGCGGCCGTCGCCGCCGAACGCGTCCGGATCGGCCGCGACCTGCACGACGTGCTGGGCTTCAGCCTGTCGGCGGTCGCGCTGCGCGGCGAGCTGGCCCTGCGGCTGCTCGACCGCGACCCGGTCCGCGCCGCGACGGAGCTGGCGGCGCTGGTCCCGGTGCTGGAGAAGGCGGAGGCCGAGCTCGGCTCGATCGCGGGCGGACGGGTCCGGCTCGAGCTGGGCCGGGAGGTCGGCGCGGCGGTCGAGGTGCTGGAGGCCGCGGGCCTGGCCGTCCGGGCCGAGGTCGCGGCGGGGCCGCTGCCGGAGGAGACGGGCACCGCCCTGGCCGCCGTGCTCCGCGAGGGCGTCACCAACGTCCTGCGGCACAGCCGGGCGCGCACCTGCTCCATCACGGTCACCGGCGCGGACGGCGCCGTGCGGCTGCGGATCGTCGACGACGGCGTCGGCGCGCCGCCGGGGCCGGGCGCCGGGGGCGTGGGGCTGGAGAGCCTGGCGGCGCGGGCCGCGGGACGGCTGTCGGCGGGGCCGCGGCCGGAAGGCGGGTTCGAGGTGGTGGCCGAGTTCCCGTCAGAGCCAGCCGGCCTCGGTGGCGATGCGGATGGCGTCGACCCGGTTGCGGGCGCCGAGCTTGCCGGCCGCTGAGGCCAGGTAGTTGCGCACCGTCCCGTGGGACAGGAACAGCCGTTCGGCGATCTCCAGCGGCCGGGCGCCGGTCGCCGACAGGCGCAGCACCTCGGTCTCCCGCTGGGTGAGCGGGCTCTGCGGCGCCCTCAGCGCGGACACCGCCAGCGCCTGGTCGATCGTCGTGCCGCCCGCGGCGACGGTGCGGACGGCCGCCGCCAGCTCGTCCGGCCGGACGTCCTTGGGCAGGAACCCGGCGACGTCGGCGTCCAGCGCGCGGCGCAGCTCGCCGGGCCTGCTCAGCGCGGTGAGGATCAGCACCCGGCAGCCGGGCACCCGCGACCGCAGGAGCGCGGCGGCGGTGACGCCGTCCATTCCGGGCAGGTCGATGTCGACGATCGCCACGTCGGGCGCGTGGCGCTCGGCCTCCGGGACGATCCGGTCGCCGGCGGCCACCCGCGCCACGACCTGCACGTCGTCCTCCAGGTCGAGGAGTTCGGCGAGCGCCTCCCGCAGGAGGTCCATGTCCTCGGCGATCAGCACGCGGATCACGCCGCGCCCCCGGCTGCCATCCCCACCACGAGTCGATCATATGGGCGTTCCGCACACCCGATCCGTGACGGCGGCACTCCCGGGGACGTGCGGAACTCACGGTTTCCGCGTGACGGCGGCACGCACAGGCCGAGGACGGGGGGACCCGCCCTCGGCCGTGGTTCACGCCGCAGGCACCCGGGGCTCTAGGCGTCCTCGCCGTAGAGGGCCGCTATGTCCTTGCTGCCGGGCCAGCGGCTGTAGGTGGGGGACTGGGGCCAGCCGTCCGGGACGTCCTGCCACTCCTCCTGGCGCCCGTACGGCAGCACATCGATCAGCGGGAAGGTGTGGCTGAGCTGCTCGGTGCCGCGGCCCTCGGTGTGCCAGGTGCGGTAGACGGTGTCGCCGTCGCGCAGGAACACGTTGACCGCGAAGCCGCCGCCGGGCGGGGCGCCCACGTCCGTGCCGAACGGGCTGTTCGCCGTGGAGTACCAGGTCATCTTGTTGCCGACCCGCCGCTTGTAGGCGAGGGCCTCGTCGAGCGGGCCCTGGGTGACGATGACGAACCGGGCGTCGTAGGCGTCCAGGAACTCCAGCCGCGTGAACTGCGACGTGAAGCCCGTGCAGCCCGGGCACTGCCACGTCTTGCCGGGGAACCACATGTGGTTGTAGACGATCAGCTGGGACCGGCCGTCGAAGACGTCGGCCAGCCCGACCGGGCCCTCCTCGCCCTCCAGGGTGTAGGCGGGCATCTCGACCATCGGCATCCGGCGGCGCTCCGCGGCGATCGCGTCGAGCTCCCGGGTCGCGGCCTTCTCCCGGGCGCGCAGCTCGTCGAGATGGCGTCGCCAGGTCTCGGCGTCGACGACGGGCGGCAGTGCCTTGGTGGTCATGGTCTCCTCCGAGGTTCACGGTTCGGCGTCCTCATAGGTAGACCGTGCCCGACCCCGGAAGTCATCGGTCACGTGGCGGCGGACGCCCCCTGGGCGAGGCCGGCGTACTGGTGCTCCAGGGTCTTGATGGGGCCGCCGTGCCAGCCCACGGCCATCGCCTCCGCCATGGGGTCGGGGAAGATGTCCTCCTCGTTCTTCTCCAGGCCGTCGAAGACGGCGCTCGCGACGGATTCCGGCGACGCCTTGGGCATCTCCACCCCGCGCGACATGTCGGTGTCCACGATCCCCGTCAGGACGGCGTGCACCGACACCCCTTGGGGAGCGAGGAGCGCGCGCAGCGACTGCGTCATGGAGAACGCGGCCGCCTTGGAGATCGAGTAGCCCGGGACCAGCGGCAGCGCGGCGAGCGCGTTCACCGACAGGTTGTTGACGATGGCGCCCTTTGCGCTGGTCAGCAGGGGCAGGAACGCCTCGGTGACCCGGTGCGGGCCGTAGAAGTTCACCGCGAGGTGCCGTTCGAGGACGGACCGGTCGGTCAGGTCGTCGTAGATCGCGACGCCGGCGTTGTTGACGAGGACGTCGAGCGAGTCGACCGCCTCGGCCGCCCGCCGGACCTGCTCCGGGTCCGTCACGTCCAGGGTCAGCGGCGTGACCCGCTCGTCCGGATGCGGCTGGGGGGCGCGCGCGGCGGCGTACACGCGCCGTGCGCCCCTGCGGAGCGCCTCCTCGACCAGCGCGCGGCCGATGCCGCGGTTGGCTCCGGTGATCAGTACTGACTTGTCGGTGATGGTCGGCATGCTGCCGCTCTCCTTAGGTGTTCCTCGGGACGGGACCGGTCGCGGACGCGGCCGGGTCAGCTGGTGAGCGCGGGAGCGAGCCCGAACGTCGGGACGAGGCTCGGGTCGTTGAAGGACGTGATGCGGGCGACGCGCGGCCCGATCAGCGTGAGGACCTGGACGCCGTACGCCTCGTACCGGCCGGCGGCGGAGCGGCGGTAGACGACGCAGGCGGGCTGGCCGTTGGCGTGAGTGGGGACCATGCGCCACAGGCCCGGGCTTCGCAGGACGACCGCGGCCAGGAACCCGAGCACCGCGTCCCGTCCGGTGAACCACGTCGGGGTCGGCGGCATCTCCAGCTCGACGTCGGCCCTCAGCAGCTCGATCAGCGCGGCGGGATCGGCCCGCGCGAACGCCTCGACGTAGTCGTCGAGCAGGGCGCGGCGGGACTCCTCGTCGGGCTCGGCGAGGTCCTCCTCGACCGGGCCGGCCTCGGCGAGGCGGGCCCGGGCGCGGCGGAGGACGCCGTCGACCGCGGTGGTCGTGGTCCCGAGGATCTCGGCGACCTCGGCGGTCCGGAACGCCAGGACGTCGCGGAGCGTCAGCACCGCCCGCTGCCGGGCGGGCAGGAGCTGGAGCGCGGCGATGAGCGCGAGCCGCACTCCGGCCCGTCCGGCGACCACCGCCGCGGGATCGTCGCCGTCCAGCAGCGCGTCCGGTACGGGTTGGAGCCACAGCATCGCCGGCTCGTCGGGCGCGAGGGCCGTCCGGTGGTCGTCGGACGGGGCGCCGAGCCCGGACGGCACCGGCCGCCGCGGCCGCTTCTCCAGCGCGGTCAGGCACCTCCGGGTGGCGATCGCGTACAGCCACCGGCGCAGCGACGAGCGCCCCTCGAACCGGTCGAAGGCGCGCCACGCGCGCAGATAGGTGTCCTGGACGAGGTCCTCGGCCTCGTGGATCGAGCCGAGCATCCGGTAGCAGTGGGCGAGCAGTTCCGGCCGGAACGGCTCGGCGAGGGCGGCGAACTCCGTGTCGGATCGCATCGGGCTCCCTTCGGCGGGACGGTCGATATCAAGACCGTCCGCCCGAGGAGAATCCGACGCGGGAGCGCTGTGGCCTACGTCACACCCTGCCCCCGCGGACGGGGCGGGGCGCGGAGCCGCCGAGCGGCGTCGTGTCGAGGTACCTGACCTCGTAGACCCGTTCGGTGAACCTCCAGCCGTCCGGGGTGCGCCGGTAGCGATCGTGGTAGACGGCGAAGTTCACGCCCTCGATGCCGTCGAGGGTGCGGACGATCTCCTGGATGTAGGCGCGGCCCGTCGCGGTGTCGCCGTCGAGCTCGATCACGCCCGGATGCGTCGTCTGGACGAAGAAGTCCCACCGGGCCTGGAGCTTCTCGCCGCCGGTGCGGATCTCCTCGCGGCCCGTCATCTCGACGGGGACGTTGGGCATCCGCAGCACGCCGTCCTCGGTGAACAGCGACGCCAGGCGGGGGCGGTCGCGCATCATCGCCGCGTCCGAGAACTCGGCGCGCAGCGCCTCGATCTCGACGCGGTCGGCGATGGCCTGCAGATCGGTCATGGTGCTCTCCTAACCTCGTTCCTCCCCTCTATGACGAGACAGGCGGCCGAAACGTGAGGTGGCGCCACCGGGCCGGCCGGCGGCCGGAACCGGCGATCCGGTGGACAAGGGATCCGGCGGCTGCGATAAACGGCTTGTACGCGACACGGCGAGCCCAGGCGGGGACATGCGGACGCTGTACGAGCACGCGGGCGGCCACGAAGGCCTGCACCGGTTCATCGATGTCTTCTACGCCTCGCTGCTGGCGGACCCGCTGCTGAAGCCGCTGTTCGGCGAGGGGCGGCCCACGCACGTCGAGCACCTGACGGCCTTCACCGCCGAGACGTTCGGCGGCCCCGACACCTTCTCGCGGGAGATGGGCGGCTTCGCCCACCTCATCGACGTGCACCGCCATCTGCAGATCACCGAGGAGCAGCGGCGCAGGTTCGTCGAGCTGTACATGGCGGCCGCCGACGCCACGGGCCTGCCCGACGACGCGCCGTTCCGGCAGGCGCTGCTCGAGCACGTCGAGTTCGGTTCGCAGGTCGCGAAGCAGAACTCGCACGCCAAGACCGACGACGAACTGCATCCGCTGCGCGAGGTCCCCCGCTGGGACTGGCCCGCCGGAACCTCCTGACCCAGGACCCCTCGGCCGGGCGCAAGGCCGATGATCTCGACGCATAAGGTGTGGAGGTCACGGACGTCCAGGTCGAACGGGGCTTACATGCGTTACGTCATCATCGGCGCCGGGGCGATCGGCGGCGCGGTCGGCGGCCGTCTGCAGCAGGCGGGCCAGGACGTGGTGCTGGTCGCACGCGGCGCGCAGTACGAGGCGCTGCGCGAGCGCGGGCTGCGGCTCGTCGGACCGGACGGCTCCTTCGACCTTCCGGTCCCGGCCGTCGACGGTCCCGAGGCGCTCGACCTGACCCCCGACGACGTGCTCGTGCTCGCCGTGAAGACCCAGGACGCGGTCGCGGCCCTGGACGCGTGGGCGCCGCGCCCGGTCGCCGGCGGCGGGACGGCGGCGGAGCGCCTGCCGCTGGTGTGCGCCCAGAACGGCGTGGAGGCCGAACGGCTGGCGTTGCGCCGCTTCCGCCGCGTCTACGGAATGTGCGTGTTCCTCCCGGCGAGCTACCTGGAGCCGGGCGCCGTCACCGTCCGCTGCGCGCCGTACACCGGGGCGCTCAACCTCGGACGCTACCCGTCCGGCGCCGACGAGACCGCCCACCGCATCGCCGAAGGGCTGGAGAAGGCGAACTTCCTCGTGCCCGTCACGCCGGAGGTGATGCGCTGGAAGTACGCGAAGCTGCTCGGCAACCTCGCGAACGCGGTCGAGGCCGTCTGCGGCTCGCAGGCCGGCGACGACGCGAAGTCCCTGATCGCGCGTGCGCGCGCGGAGGCCGTCGAGGTCCTGGACGCGGCGGGCATCGACCGCGCCACCGACGACGAGCAGCGCGACCTGCGGTCCGGCCGCGTCGAGGTGCGGCCGGTCGAGGGCGGCGCCCCCGCCGGCGGTTCGACCTGGCAGAGCCTGCGGCGCGGCAGCACCTCCGTCGAGGCGGACTACCTCAACGGCGAGATCGTGCTCCTCGGACGCCTCCACGGCATAGCGACACCCGTCAACGAGACGCTCCTGCGAGTCGCGAACGACTTCGCCCGCACCGCCCGCGAACCCGGCTCAATGACCCCCACCGCCCTCACCGCCCAAATCCCCGCATGACGATCGGCGCCTTGACCACCGCCCGCCGACACGGAAAACCCCGGATTCAGACGAAGACCGACCACCGCCCGCACCCCCGGTCTACCCTCTGAAGGCCCCCCGGCCCCCGGAGGTAAACCATGCCCGACCCCCAAGACGCGAGTTCCGAGGTGCGCTTCCGGCCTTCCGGCTGGACGCTGTACGGCGGGGGGCTCGCATGGGCGGGGGTTCCGGCGGCCGCCGCCGCCCTTTTCTGGGGTGTCGTCGCAATGGCCCATTGGGGAGGCCCGGATTTCCGGATGGGCGTTCTGCTTGAAGTGCGATCCCTGATCTTCGGCGGTCTCCTCACCCTCTTTTCGCTGACGTGGTGCGGTCTCCTCGCTTACGGGGCCATCAAGACGCGGCGGATCTGGGGCCGTTATCGGCGCCCGCCTGCCGTGCTCCGAGCGGACGGGGTCCGGTTCCAGGCGCGCCGAGGTGACGTCACCGTCCCCTGGGCTGACATTGAGCAGATGGTCCTGCGACATGCCCTGAAAGGGCGAAAGCCAGTTTCTGCGGTGCGCATCCGGCTCGCTCCGGACGCCGCACTGCTGCGCGGCGGCGAGGTTCGTCCCCCTACCGGCCGGTGGCTGGTGGTCGGCGTTCTGCCTTACGACGTCGACATCCCCATGGCGGAAGCAGTCGAAAGAATCAAGCAGGCCGCGGGGCCGCGCCTCGAAATACTCGATACTTCCCACGCCGCGGAATCTCCGGGCGCGAACACCGACGCCCCGTGATCGCGAGTCAGCCTTCCCTGCGCGCCTGGATCGTCGATTGCAGTTTCGTGCCGACGACCGCGGACGCGAGTGCCGCCGGATCCACGGTTCCCTTCTGGAGAAGCTGACCGAGCGTGTTGCTCGCCGCGGTCACGCTGATCGAGCCGCTGTCGAGGTCGCTCGCCAGCGCGTCCAGCCTCATGGCACCGGGTCCGCCCTGCGCGGCCAGAGACCGGAGCGTGGACGACATCGCCGAGGCCGAACCGCCGATCGCTCCGCCCGCACCCCCGAGGAGCCCACCCCACATCAGGGACTCCAGCGCCGCCTTGCCCAGTTTCGGGTCGTCGCCGAACGCCCCGGCGACGGAGTTGCTGAAGGGAAGCGCCATGCCCGCCGTGAGCGCCCCCTTGCCGCCGCCGACGATCGACTTCGCGGTGATGGAGGAGAGGGTGCTGATCGCGTTCTCGATCGCCGCCGCCAGCTTTCCGCCGTTGAGCGCGAAGTCTTCGATGACGTAGGAGATCCTCGCGGCGATGCCGGCGTCGAGGGCGTCGGTGAGGGCCTGGGCGGTCTCGAAGGTGAGGGCGGCGACGAGCTGGCCGACGATGAAGGAGACCACCAGCTGGGCGATCAGCTCTTCGACGTCGTGCTTGAGCCGCCGGATGGCCTGGGCCTGGTCGGCGCAGGCGTAGCCGGCGTGTTCGCAGCCCTGGATCGCCATGGTCAGGCTGCCGGCGTTCGCGTCGGTCAGTCCTTGGACGTACTTCGCGAACCGGTCCGCGGCGGGGCCCTGGTTGTCGGAGATGACGTAGGCCGTGTAGCGCTGGAGGTCGGACCATGCCGTGTCGAGGGCGCCGGCCAGGTCCTTCCAGGCGCCGGCGGCCTCCTCCATCTTGGACACGTCGCCGGACGGCCAGGGGCCGCCGATCGAGAGGGAACCCGTCTTCTTCCACGCGTTCGCGTCGGGCGCGACGTCGGGCCGGGGGTTCGGGGTGGTCGGCGTCGAGGGTGTGTGCGCCGGATGCGGTCTCGGGGTGGACTTCGGAGGCACCGAGGGAGCGGCGCCGGGCGAGGGCATGGGGGCGTCGGTGCGGATCGTCGTGGCGGGTCCGGGGTCGGGCGGGACGTCGGGCGGTTCGGGGAAGCCGCCGGTCTGCATGATCTGGTGGTTCGACCGGCCCAGTGCCTCGCCTATGCGGGCGGCCCGGCGGGTGACGTCGGCCTCGGCGATGCCGTACGTCCTGGCCATCATCTGGACGCCGCCGCCGATGCCCTGGATGTCGACGGCGAGTTGCCGCGCGATGCCGAGGAGCGCGTTCTGGGCGGGCTCGTAGCTGGAGGCGAACGGCTTGTCGGGGAGGGAGTGACCCCAGAACGGGCCCAGGTCGTGGAGGCGTTCGCGTGCGCTGGACTCGGCGTCCGCCAGGGTCCGCCCCACCTCGATGTAGCGCGGCGCGTAGTAGAGCAGCTGGGTGATCGAGTACTTGACGTCGGCGGAGAGTCCTTTGGGGGTCAAGGTCCCACTCCCTGGAGGACGGCGGTGTTGACTGAGGCTAACAGGAGTTGTTGCCATGCCTTGGTGGTTTCGGTGGTCCTGATCACGGCCCGTGGGATGTGAGGAGGGACTCGGGGCCAGGGTGGCGTGTTACATGGCGTTCACATTTGGGCAACAGGTGCGAAATGGCTGGTTGGCAGCGTGGTGGGTGCCGCGGAACCCACAAGGCCCGGCAGTGAGCGAAGGGATCGACGTTGAGCTACAAGGCCGAGTACATCTGGATCGACGGCACCGAGCCCACCGCGCGGCTGCGGTCCAAGACCAGGATCCTCCCCGACGGTGCCGACCTGCCGGACTGGGGCTTCGACGGCTCCAGCACGAACCAGGCCCCCGGGGACCACTCGGACTGCGTGCTCAAGCCGGTGTTCTCCTGCCCCGACCCGCTGCGCGGCGGTGACCACAAGCTCGTCCTGTGCGAGGTGTACCTCGTCGACGGGACGCCGCACAAGACCAACACGCGCGCCGAGCTGCGCCCGATCGCGGAGCAGTACGCCGACCAGGACTCCTGGTACGGCATCGAGCAGGAGTACACCTTCTTCAAGGACGGCCGCCCGCTCGGCTTCCCCGAGCGCGGCTTCCCGGCGCCGCAGGGCTTCTACTACTGCGGTGTCGGCGCCGACGAGGTGTTCGGCCGCGAGATCGTCGAGCGGCACCTCGACGCCTGCATCGACGCCGGCCTGAAGATCTCCGGCATCAACGCCGAGGTCATGCCCGGGCAGTGGGAGTTCCAGATCGGCCCGGCGGGGCCGCTGGAGGTCGGCGACCACATGTGGATCGCGCGGTGGCTGCTCTACCGCATCGCCGAGGAGTTCGACGTGTCCGCGACGCTCGACCCGAAGCCGGTCGAGGGCGACTGGAACGGCGCCGGCGCGCACACCAACTTCTCGACGAAGGCGATGCGCGAGAACTACGACGCCATCATCACCGCCTGCGAGGCCCTCGCCGAGCGCGCGCAGGAGCACGTCCAGGGCTATGGCGCCGACATCCAGCGCCGCCTGACCGGCATGCACGAGACGGCGCCGTGGAGCGAGTTCAGCTACGGCGTGTCGAACCGCGGCGCGTCCGTGCGGATCCCGTGGCAGGTCGAGGTGGAGAAGAAGGGCTACATCGAGGACCGCCGCCCGAACGCCAACGTCGACCCGTACGTGGTGGCCCGGCTCATCACCGGCACCTGCTGCGCGGCGCTGGAGAAGGCCGGCCAGGTCTGACCGAACGCACGGCGAAGGGCCCCGGGAAGCGTGCTTCCCGGGGCCCTTCGCGTTCCGCGAAGAACGCCGCTATGACCAGTGACGGGGCCAAACATCTGCAAATTGTTGTGCTTGTGAGAGTTCCCCCTATCGGTGCCGGGTAGCACCTACATCGTTCGCACCGGGGGGAGGGAACATGCCCGATACGCCATTCGGGCGGTACCCCGGCGGCCTGCCGGGCAGGCACGCCGGCCGTCCTGCGCCACGGCCGTACGAGCGGTCGTTCCGGTGTCCCTCCACGGCGCGGCGGCGCCGGGCGGAGGCTCCGGCGAGGAGGTACCAGGAGTTCGTCGCCCTGCACGAGGAGATCTCGGCGGGCTCGGCGCTCCCGCTCCGGCCACTGTGGTGGGCGGGGATCGCGGCGGCACTGGCCGCCGGCGGCATGGCGTTCGCGGCCGTGATGGGGCTGCGCGGCCTGTTCGGGCTGGACGTGCCGGTGTTCGCGGGCGGGCACACCGCGGCGGGACCGGCGGCGACGAGCTACGCGCTGGTCGCGATGGCCGGGACGATCCAGGCGACCGCGCTGATGCACCTGCTGCTGGCGACGGCGGCGCGCCCGATCCGGGCGTTCGCGTGGATCGGCGGGTTCGCGGTCGTGCTGCTGACGCTCCTGCCGCTGCTGCTGAACGGCCCGCCCGACGCGGCGGTGGCGACCGCGTGCGTCAACCTCATCGGCGGGACGTCGGTGGTCGTTCTGCTCGCGGGGGTGGTCGCCGCCGGCTCGCGGCCGTTCTGGCCGGACCGGCCGTTCAGGCGCGGCCGACCGTGATGGCCAGCGGGTCCGGCGCGGACGACGACGACACGCGCACGTGCCGGAGCCGCCTCCACACCTGGACGTCCACCGTGCCCTCCGGCGCGAGGACGCCGAGTTCGCGGTGCATGCCGGAGAAGCCGAGGCAGAGCGAGACGTCCCAGGTGCCGCGCGGCAGCGGGTCGTCGACGAACGCCCGCGTGACGGGCAGCGCGGCGCGGTAGCCGAGCCGGTCGTCGGTCTCCTCGAGCGCGGCGATGACCTCGAAGGTGCGGCGGGTGTCCCGCTCGGTGAGGATCAGCGTCCCGGAGACCGGCATGCTGAGCCACCGCCGGTCGATGTGCCCGGTGATGACGACCTCGGCGCGGCGCTCGTCCCAGGCGACCCCGTCGGCGGACGTCGTGCCGGCGACGTGCGAGCGGCCGCCGACGTCGATGGACAGCGTCCCGCGCCCGCCGAAGTAGGCGGCGACGGTGACCGCGCCCGGCAGGAACCGCCGCTGCGGGGAGGTGTCGAGGCCGGGCGCGCGTTCGGGCCCGAGGTCGACGACGCGCCCCTCGGGCGGCGCGCCGATCGCGAGGCCGACGTCCCAGAGCCCGCCGGGCAGCGGTTCGCCGCGCTCGACGGACGCGACGTCCACCAGCGCCTCGAAGGTGACGAGGCCGTTCTCGGCGCCGACGGACGCGGGCAGCCGCAGCAGCCCGTCGCCGTCGCGCTCGCGCAGCAGCAGCTCCATCTCCGGCGCCGCCGGCAGGTCGTCGTCGCGCCTGATCGCGCCGGCGACGCGGAGCGCGGACCCCGCCCAGCCGACCTCCGTCAGGTAAGGCTCCGACATCGCCGCCCCCGCCTCGTCCTCCGCACGGTTCACCGGACCCGTTCCCCCGCCGCCGCCGTCCAACCTGACCGCCGCGCCGCCGGGCGCGGGCGGGTCACGGGACGACGGTCACCGGCCAGCGGCCGGTGCGGACCAGCTTGACCGCGACGGACCCGATCAGCCGGTGCCCGGCCTGCGCGGACGCGCCGACGATCACCGCGTCCGCGCGGTTCTCGTCGGCGATGCGGGAGATCACGGTGAACGGGTCGCCCTGCTCGGTGACGAACTCGTAGCGGACGTCGGCGTTCGCGGCGGCGCGTTCCAGCTCGCGGCGCAGGTCGTCGGCGACGGCCTCGCCGGCCTCCCGCATCACCGCGGCGCCGCCGGCGGTGAGGGTGGACAGCGCGGCGATCCGCTCGACGTGCACGAGGATCAGCCGTGCCCCGCCGCGGCGCGCGAGGCCCCACGCGTACGCGCCGGCGTGCAGCGAGGTCTCCGACCCGTCGACGCCGGCCACGATCACCTTCGGCCCGTCCACGCCGTACTCGAACGGCCCCTCGCCGGTCATGCGATCATCACGCCGACCAGAGTAGTCGGGAATGTCAGAGACGGGTGAAGCGGGCCACCAGGTCGTCGAGGCCGAGCGCCCCGGCCGCGAGCGCCCCGTACATCTGGTCGATCTCGCCGTAGCCGAGGTCGCGGGCGACGGCGAGCGAGTCGCCGCGCGCCTCCGCGGCGAGCAGGTCGAGCCGCCGCTGCGCGAGGGCCCGGACGAGGGTGCGGCGCCCGGCGTCGGCGGCCTCCTCCGCGCGCCGCAGCGCGAGGCTCCGCCGGATGTGCATGCGCGCCGGGACCGTCACGGCGAAGTCGAGCCAGTCCTCGGACGGGGAGCCGGCCGGGTCGGTGAGCACCTCCACGACGTTGCCGGTGCGGACCTGCACCGACATCGGCGCGAGCCGGCCGTTGACGACGGCGCCGATGCAGCGGTCACCGGTGCCGGGGTCCAGCGCGTAGGCGAAGTCGAGCGCGGTCGCGCCCTCGGGCAGCGGCACGGCGCGGCCGTCCGGGGTGAACGCGGCGAGGTGCCCGGCGGCGAGGTCGGCGCGCAGGCCGTCGAGGAAGTCGGCGGACGGCGCGTTGGACTGCCAGGCCAGCAGCCGGCTCAGCCACGCCAGGTCGCGGCGGCCCGCGACGGCGTCGGCGGTGGCGGCGTCGTCGCGGGCCTGCCGGATGTGCGCGACGATGCCGTACTCGGCGACCGGGTGCATCGCCTCGCTGCGCACGATCACGTCGAACGGGTCGCCGTCCGGGCTGATGACGCGGGTGTGCAGCGACCGGTACATGTTGTCCTTCGGCATCGCGATGTGGTCGCGGACCTGCCCGGCGACGGGGTGCAGCGCGGCGTGCACCGCGCCGAGCGCGATGTAGCAGTCGCGTTCCTCGCCGTCGACCAGCACCAGGAGACGCGCCGCCTCGCACGGCCGCAGCCCGGTGAGGTCGCCGCCGGACGACACGTGCACCGCGTACAGGTGCGACGGACGGATCTGCACGCGCGCGCGGACGCCGTGCTCGGCGAGCGCGTCCCGCATCCGCGCGACCGCCGGCGCGAACACCGCGTCGGCCCGCCGCAGCGCGGCCCGGACGGCGCGGTCGGTCGCGGCGTGCGCCTCGGGGGCGCGCGCGGCGAACGCCAGGTCGTCCATCTCCCGCTTCAGCACGTGGATGCCGAGCCGTTCGGCGAAGGGGACGAGCAGCTCCTGGGATGCCTTGGCGTACGGGGCCCGCTTGTGCGCGGGCCGGTAGCGCAGGGTCCGCAGGTTGTGCAGCCGGTCCGACAGCTTGATGACCAGGACGCGCAGGTCGGCCGCCGCGGCCAGCACGATCTTGCGGAACGTCTCGGCCTCGGCGCGCTCGCCCCACCGGCTCCCGTCCAGCTTCGTCACGCCGTCGACGAGGACGGCGACCTCCTCGCCGAAGTCGGCGCGGAGCTCGCCGAGCGTGTAGGGGGTGTCCTCGACGGTGTCGTGCAGCAGCGCGGCGACGAGGGTGGTGGTGTCCATCCCCATCCCGGCGAGGATCATCGCGACGGCCAGCGGATGGGTGATGTACGGCGCGCCCGATTTCCGGAGCTGCCCGCGGTGCAGCCGCTCGGCGACCTCGTACCCGCGCAGCAACTCCGCCTCGTCGCCGCCCGGGCAGGCGGACCGGTGGACGGCGAGGAGCGGCGCGACGGCGGGGCCGACCGGCCCGTCCGCGGCGGCGGACCGGAGGCGGCGCAGCGGCAGCCGGGCCGGACCGCGCGGGAGCCGGTCCGGGCCGCGCGGCACCCGCGACGCGGCGCCGGGCGCCCGCCGGACCGGCGGGAGACCGAACCGCCCGCGCGCCGGGACGGGCGCGCCCGGGAGCGCGGCCCCGCCCTCCGGTGCGCCCGCGGCGGAGGCCGTGCCTGTGGAGTTCGCCGGATCGAGGGTCGTCATCACGCACCCACCTGCCGCCCGCCCCGGTAGCGCCCCTGCTACTGGGTGTAACCGACATTATGCGCGACGTCGCGGCGGTGGCGCGAGAGCGGGGCGTTCGCGTCGGGCCGGCGCCGCCGGGCGGCCGCTGGAGCGTGCCACCGCCGGACCGGCCCGCACGCCCATTACGGACCCGCCGGGCCACGCTGTCAAGACGATTTAACACGCGCTTCACACGGCGGAGATTTCCCGGCCGCCCTGACCAGTGTATTAATGCGGTGAAGGGCGCCGGGCCGCCTTTGGTCAATGGCCTCGCGCCGCGCTCTGTCAGGACGGTTGGATAATGGCGAAATGATCCTCTCCCCGCGAGGCGTGCGCGACGCCGCCGCCAATGCCGTCCAGCTCGCCCGGCACGGCCATCTCGCCGATCTGCGGCCGATGCCGGCGGATCCGGTGGAGGGCGGCGGGGAGGCCCGCGGGGTGCGCCGCTACCGGCCGCCGGAGGGGGTGGTCCCGGCGGGGCCGCCGGTGCTGTTCGTGCCGCCGCCCGCCGCGCCGGCCCGCTGCTACGACCTGCGCCGTGGGTGCAGCCTCGCCGAGCACGTGGTGCGCGCGGGACGGCGCAGCTACCTGCTCGACCGCGACCCCGCCGACCCCGCCGACCCGGCCGGGTTCGCTGGGCCCGCCGGGTCCGCGGGGCGGGCGGAAGGCGACGCCGGCCTGCGCGAATGGGTCCGCGACCTGCTGCCCGGCGCGATCCGCGCGGTCAGCCGGGACGCGGGCGGGCAGCCCGTCCAGCTCGTCGGCTGGTCCCTGGGCGGGGTGGTGGCGCTGCTCGCCGCCGCCGACGACCCGGCCCTGCCGATCGCGTCGATCGCCGCGATCGCCGCGCCGGTCGACGTCCGCGCGGCGCGGCTGCCCGTCCGGCTGCCGGCGCCGCACCTGCCCGCCGCGCCGCCGTGGCCCGGGCTCGCCCGCGCCGCCGCGGCGGAGGCCTTCGCCGGACCGTTCGGCGCGCCGTTCGGCGGCGCGCCGGGCGCGCTGATGAAACGCGTCCGCCGGGCGACCGGAATCGACAAAGGCCTGCTCCGCCCCTACCGGACGCTGACCCACCTCGACAATGCCGATTTCCTCGCCCAGATCGAAGCCGTCGAACAATTCACCGACACCGTCACCAGGTTCACCGGGCGCACCGCGCGGCGCATTCACCGCGCCCTTTTCCAGGACAACGCGCTCGCCGCGGGCGGCCTGGACATCGACGGCCGGCGGGTCGAGCTGCGCCGCGTCGGCGTGCCGGTTCTGGCCATCGCCGGGCGCGGCGACGGCGTCGCGCCCGTCCGGTCCGTCCTGCCGCTGATCCGGCTGCTGCCCGGCGCGCCGAAGGTCCGGTTCGAGGTCGCCGCCGGCGGCCACCTCGACGTGCTGACCGGACGGTCCGCGCGGGCGACCACCTGGGCGCACCTGGACCGCTGGCTGGACGAGGGAACGGTCCGGCACGGGATCCGCCGGCAGCGCCGCGCGCCCGCCGTCACCGGCTAGCCGCCCGGCGCGGCCGACCGTCCGGCGCGGCTGACCGCCCGGTCGCACCGGCGGCGGGTCTTCCGCAGGCCAAGGAAGCGTCCAAAGTCCTTTGCGGTGCCGCCATCAGCGCGCCGCCGGGTGTGTCGCCCCGGTGCTCGGCCGCTCACGGACCGTAGTCTTGCCGACCGTTGTTGTGAGCGAGGGTCACCAGCCGCGCGGTCGCCGGGTCGGGCCGCGCGGGACGCGTCGGGGGGCAGTGCATGGCCGCGGACAGGGGCACGGCGGCGGACAGGGACGAGACGAGGGCCGTCCAGGACGGCCCGGACCGGCGGACGTCCGGGACCGGGCCGGGGACCGAGATCGTCGGCGTCACGCCGTTCGGCCGCCCCGCGCCGCACCTCGCGGTGGCCGTCGCGCGGGCCGGCGGGCACGGCGTGCTCGACCTCGGCACCGACCGGGAGCCGGCGCTGGCCGCGCTCGCCGACGTGCGCCGCTGGTGGGCGGGCCGGTTCGGGGTGCGGGTCCCGGCGGGCTGCCGGGTCCGCCCGCAGGAGCTGCCGGACGCCGTCGGCACCGTCGTGTTCGACGCCCCGGCGCTGCTCGCCGACGACTCGCTGGACATCGCCGGGTTCGCGCGCGGCCGCCGGCTGCTCGTCGAGGTCGTCGGCGCGGACGAGGCCGCCGCCGTGCTGCCCGTCGCCGGCGGGTTCCCCGGGACGCGCGGCACCGCGCTCATCGCCCGGGGCCGCGAGGCGGGCGGCCGGGTCGGCGACCTCACCACGTTCGTGCTGCTGCAGCGGCTCCTCGCGGACGAGGCCGTGGACGTCCCGGTGCTCGCCGCCGGCGGCATCGGCCCCCGTACCGCCGCCGCGGCCGTCGCCGGGGGAGCGGCGGGCGTCGTGCTCGACGTGCAGCTCGCGCTCGTCCGGGAGATGGACCTGCCCGCCGACGTCGCCGCGGCGCTCACCGCGATGGACGGCTCGGAGACCCGTGTCGTGCACGGCCACCGCGTCTACACGCGCCCCGACCTGCCCGACATCGCCCTCGCCGACCTCACCCCGGCGGAGGTGAACGCGCGGCTCGGCGCGACGGGGCTGCGGTCGCGGCTGCTGCCCGCCGGGCAGGACGCGCCGCTCGCCGCCGCGCTCGCGGCCCGGCACCGGACCGCCGGCGGGGTCGTCCAGGCGGTCCGCGAGGGGATCGCCGAGCACCTGCGGGTCGCCGTGCAGGCCGCGCCGCTGGCGTCCCGGCAGACCCCGGACGGCCCCGAGTACCCGGCCGTCCAGGGACCGATGACGCAGGTCAGCGACCGTTCGACGTTCGCCGCGGCCGTCGCGCAGGAGGGCGGGCTGCCGTTCCTCGCGCTCGCGCTGATGGCCGGCGACCGGGTGCGGACGCTGCTGCGCGAGACCGCCGACCGGCTCGCGGGCCGGCCGTGGGGCGTCGGCGTGCTCGGGTTCGCGCCGCCGGAGGTCCGCGAGGCGCAGCTCGCCGCGGTCCGCGAGGCCGCGCCCCCGTACGCGATCGTCTCCGGCGGGCGGCCCGCGCAGGCCGCGTCGCTGGAGGACGCCGGCGTCAGCGCCTACCTGCACGTCCCGTCACCCGACCTGCTGGAGCGGTTCCTCGCGGAGGGCGCCCGCAAGTTCGTCTTCGAGGGGCAGGAGTGCGGCGGGCACGTCGGGCCGCGCGCCAGCTTCCCGCTGTGGGAGGCGCAGGTCGAGCGGCTCATGGCGTTCGGCGGCGACCCCGCCGAGCTGTCGGTGATGTTCGCCGGCGGGATCCACGACGCGCGGTCCGCCGCGATGGTCGCCGCGCTCGCCGGACCGCTCGCCGAGCGCGGCGCCGACGTCCGCGTCCTGATGGGCACCGCCTACCTGTTCACCGCCGAGGCCGTCGCGGCGGGCGCGATCCTGCCCGGCTTCCAGAGGGCCGCCGTCGACTGCGAGGGGACGGCGCTGCTGGAGACCTCGCCGGGCCACGCGACCCGCTGCGCCCGCACCCCCTACGTCGAGCGGTTCGCCGAGGCGCGCCGCGAGCTGGAGGCCGCCGGGACGACCCGCCAGGACATGTGGCGGCAGCTCGAACGCCTCAACCTCGGCCGGCTGCGCATCGCCAGCAAGGGCCTGCGCCGCTCCACCCCCGTCGGCCCGGACGAGCAGCGCGCCGAGGGCCTCTACATGATCGGGGACGTCGCGGCGCTGCGCACGGCCACGACCACGGTCGCCGACCTGCACGAACAGGTCACCAACGGCGCCACCGCGCTGCTCGCCGCGCGCGCCGCCGAGCTCGGCATCGCCGGCGACCGGGCCGCCGCGTCCACCGCCGCCCGCCCCGCCGACATCGCGATCGTCGGCGTCGGCTGCGTCTTCCCCGGCGCCCGCGACGCCGACGCCTACTGGGCGAACATCGTCGGCGGCGTCGACTCCGTCACCGAGGTGCCCGCCGAGCGGTGGGACCCGGCCGTCCACTACGACCCGTCCGAGCCCGGCAAGACCCCGTCGAAATGGGGCGGGTTCCTGCCGGACGTCCCGTTCGACGCGCTCGCCTACGGCATCCCGCCGAACACGCTCGGCAGCGTCGAACCCGTCCAGCTTCTCGCCCTGGAGGTCGCGGCGCGCGCGCTGAAGGACGCCGGATACGCCGACCGGCCGTTCGACCGGTCCCGCACGTCGGTGTTCTTCGGCGCCGAAGGCGGCAACGAGCTCGCCACCGCCTACGGCCTGCGCGCCGCCCTGCCGTCCTACTACGGCGAGGTCCCGCCCGCCCTCGACGGCCGGCTCCCCGAACCCACCGAGGACTCCTTCCCCGGCGTCCTCACCAACGTCATCGCCGGACGCATCGCCAACCGGCTCGACCTCGGCGGCGCCAACTACACCGTCGACGCCGCCTGCGCCGCGTCCCTCGCCGCCCTCGACGCCGCCTGCAAGGAACTCGCCTCCGGCGGCAGCGACATGGTCCTGTGCGGCGGCGCCGACGTGCACAACGGCATCCAGGACTACCTGATGTTCTCCGCCGTCCGCGCGCTGTCCCCGTCCGGCCGCTGCGCCCCGTTCGACGCCGCCGCCGACGGCATCGCGCTCGGTGAGGGCGTCGCCTGCGTCGTGCTGAAGCGTCTCGCCGACGCCGAACGCGACGGCGACCGCGTCTACGCCGTCGTCAAGTCCGTCGCCGGATCCAGCGACGGCCGCTCCCTCGGCCTCACCGCGCCCCGCGCCGAGGGGCAGCGGCTCGCCCTCGACCGCGCCTACGAGCGCGCCGGCGTCCGCCCGTCCGACGTCGGGCTCGTCGAGGCGCACGGCACCGGCACCGAGGTCGGCGACCGCACCGAGCTCGCCACCCTCACCGCCGCGTTCTCCGCCGCCGCGCCCGGATCCGTCACCCTCGGCTCCGTCAAGTCGCAGATCGGGCACACCAAGTGCGCCGCCGGGCTCGCCGGGCTCATCAAGACCGCGTACGCGCTGCACACCGGCGTCCTCCCCGGCACCCTGCACCTCACCAGCCCGAACGCCGAATGGAAGGCGGACGGGCCGTTGGCGTTCGGGACGTCCGCGCGGCCCTGGGCCGCCCGCCCCGGCGACCGGTACGCCGGCGTCAGCGGCTTCGGCTTCGGCGGCGCCAACTTCCACGCCGTCCTCGCCGGCTACGACGGCGGCCCCGAACCGGTGTCCGGCCTCGCCGAATGGCCCGCCGAGCTGTTCCTCGTCCGCGGCGCCGACCGCACCGCCGCCCGCGGCGAGATCGCCCGGCTCCGGCGGCTGCTGGACGCCCCGTCCGCCCGGCTGCGCGACCTCGCCCGGACCTGCGCGTCCGCCGAGGGACGCGTCCAGGTCGCCGTCGTCGCCACCGGCCTCGACGACCTGCGCGGCAAGCTCGCCGCCGCCGCCGAGTTCCGCGCGGAACCCGGCGTCCACGTCCGCGCCTCGGGCGACCCCGGGCAGGTCGCGTTCCTGTTCCCCGGCCAGGGCAGCCAGCGGCCCGGCATGCTCGCCGGCCTCTTCGTCGCCTTCCCCCGCCTGCAGCGCCTGCTCCGCCTCGCCGGCGGACGCTACGCGCCCGCCATGTTCCCGCCCGCCGCGTTCGGCCCCGATGACGCCCGTCGGCAGCGCGAGGCGCTCACCGACACCCGCGTCGCGCAGCCCGCGCTCGGCATCGCCGGCCTCGCCGTCCACCGCCTGCTCACCGCCGTCGGCGTGCACCCCGACCTCGCCGCCGGGCACAGCTACGGCGAGCTCGTCGCGCTCTGCGCCGCCGGCGTCTTCGACGACACCGACATGATCGAGCTCAGCGCCGCCCGCGCCGAGGCCATCCTCGCCGCCGCGGGCACCGACCCCGGCGCGATGGCCGCCGTCGCCGCGCCGCTCCGGCAGGTCAGGGACGCCGTCTCCGGCGTCTCCGGGATCGTCGTCGCCAACCACAACGCGCCCGACCAGGTCGTCGTGTCCGGCACCACCGCCGGCGTCGCCCGCGCCGTCGCCGTCCTCGCCGAACGCGGACTCGCCGCCGAGCGCATCCCGGTCGCCTGCGCCTTCCACAGCCCGCTCGTCGCCGCCGCGTCCGGCACCCTCCGCACCGCCCTCGCCGGCCGCGACCTGCGCTCGCCCGCGTTCCCCGTCTGGTCCAACACCACCGCCGCCCCCTACGACAGCGACCCCGCCGACCTCGCCGCCACCCTCGCCGGGCAGATCGCCGCGCCCGTCCGGTTCGTCGAGCAGATCGAGGCGATGTACGAGGCGGGCGCCCGCACCTTCGTCGAGGCGGGGCCCGGACGCGTCCTCACCGGGCTCACCCGCCGCATCCTCGGCGACCGCCCGCACACCGCCGTCGCCTGCGACGCACCCGGCGGCGGCTCCGTCGAACGCCTCCTGCACGCCCTCGCCGAACTCGCCGCCGTCGGCGTCCCCGTCGACCCGCTGCCGCTGTTCGCCGGCCGCGACGCCCGCGTCCTCGACCCCGCGTCCCTGCCCGCCGCGCCCGGCTGGACCGTCAACGGCCACCTCGTCCGCACCGCCGACGGCGGCTACCCGGCGGGCGCCCTCCGCCCCGCCGAACGCGTCGCCGCCGCCGCGGCGCCCGCCCGCCCCGCCGGCTCCGACGCCGCCGTCCTGGAGTACCTGCGCGCCGGCCGCGAACTGATCGCCGCGCAGCGCGAGGTCATCCTCCGCCACCTCGGCGCCCCGCCCGCCGAACCGGACGTGCCCGCCGCGCCGGTCCCCGCGCCGCGTCCCGTCCTGCCCGGCGAGACCCTCCCCGTCCTGCCCGCCGCGCCCGAACCGGCCCGCGACGTCCACGCCACCGTGCTGTCGGTGATCAGCGCCCGCACCGGCTACCCCGAGTCCATGCTGGACGGCGACCTCGACCTCGAGGCCGACCTGTCCATCGACTCGATCAAGCGCACCGTCATCATCGGCGAGGTCACCGAGCGCGTCGGCCTCACCGCCCCGGACGCCGCCATCGAGCAGCTCACCCGCATCACCACGATCGGCGAGATCGTCGACTGGCTCCGCACCCGCCTGCCGTCGGCGCCGGCCCCGCACCGCCCCGCCGTCCCACCCCAGGCGACCCCGCGCCCTGCGGCCTCGCTCGAAACCGCGAGGCCCGCCGAACCGCCGCGCCGCACACCCCCGGAGGCGACTTCGTCCGACGGGGCATCGCGCCCTGCGGCGTCGGACGTCCAGACAGGCAACACCGAAGCCCCGGCCACGCAGACGCCAAGAATCCCCGACCAATCGTCGGAGGCGAGCGCCCGGCCTGCGGAGAAGGATGCGCCTGACCGGCCCGCGGCCGCGACCTCTCGGACCGCGGCGTCTCGTGGCGCGGACGGGACGGCGCGCTCTGCGACGTCGGACGCTCGGACAGGCAGCGGCGAAGGATCGGGCCGGCAGCCGTCCGACGCTTCCGAGCGGTCGACAGGCGTGGGCGTCCGAGCTGGGAAGTCGGCTTCGGAGGAAGGGGCGCCCCGCATGTCGGCGCCCGCCTCCGAGACGAGCGCCGAGCGGCTTGAGCAGTCCTCGGATGCGGCGTCTCGGGGCGCGGCGACCCGTGATGCGGAGGCGACCTCGGCCGGTGAGGCCTCGCGATCTGCGGCGTCCGGCGTCTCCGAGCAGTCGTCGAACGGGAGCGCCGCGCCCGAAGAGGCCGCGAGCAGCGCTGCGGAGTCGACTTCGGACGGCGAAGCAGCGCACACCGAGCCGTCCGACCAGGGGGTCGGTGGCGGGGTGCAGGCGGCCGGGCGGCGGTCGGTGGGCGAGGCGGCCGTGGAGGTCGTGCGGCTCGGCGGCGACGGGGTCGCCGCGCTCGGCGGAGAGGACGCGCAGGCGGGGCTCTTCGCGCGCGGCGGGACGCCCGCGCGGCGCGGCCCGGCCGAGCGGGACGGCGAGACCGCCACGGGGGCGCGGCGCGTGCTGGCCGGACGGGTCCGGCCGTCGGGGGAGCGCGCCCGGCGGGTCGTCCGGCAGGTGGTGAGGACGGCGGACCTGGAGGCGCTGCCGGTGCCCGCGGACACCGGGACGGCGTTCGACGGGCGGACGTTCGTGGTCGTGGACGACGGGTGCGGCGTAGCGCTGGAGCTGGCGGACCTGCTGGAGCGGCACGGGGCGCGGGTGCGCACCCCGCTGGACGTGGACGGCGAGTGCGACGGGCTGGTGCATCTGGCGGCGCTGCGGCCGGGGGCGACGGCGGTCCTGCCGGACGCGTACGCGGGGATCCGCGACGCGCTGGCGCGCGGATTGCGGTGGCTTGTCGTCGCGAGCGGCGCCGGGGGGACGTTCGGGCGGGCGTTCGACGGCGGCGGTATCGGGGACCCGGGGCCGGGCGCCGGGCTGCGCGGGCTGGCGAGGACGGTCGCGCAGGAGTACCCGGACACCCTGGTCAGGGCCGTGGACGTGGACACCAAGGACACGCCGCGGGCGATCGCGTTGCGGATCCTGGCCGAGCTGCTGGACGCCCGGGGCCCGGTGGTGGTCGGGCATGAGGGCGAACTGCGGCACACGACGCGGGTGGTGCCGGTGGAGCTGCGGGGCGAGGCGCGGGTGCCGCTGGAGCGGGACGGCGTCGTCCTGCTGACCGGGGGCGCGCGGGGCGTCACCGCGCGGGTGGCGCTGGAGCTGGCGCGGACGACGGGCTGCCACATCGAGGTGATGGGGCGGACGCTGGAGCCGGTGGGTCCGGCGTCGTTCCCGGACGTCCCGGACGAGGCGGGCCTGCGGCGGGCGCTGGTCGCGCAGGGCGGGCGGCGTCCGGCGGAGATCGAGGCGACGGTGCGGCGGATCCTGGCGGAGCGGGAGATCCGCGCGAATCTGGACGCGCTGAAGGAGCACGCGGCGTCGGTCCGCTACCACGCGGGTGACGTGCGGGAGCCCCGGGTGGTCCGGGACGTGGTGGACCGGGTGTATCTGCGGCACGGCCGGCTGGACGGGGTGGTCCACGGCGCGGGGATCGTGGAGGACCGGCTCGTCCGGGACAAGGAGCCGCAGTCGTTCGAGCGGGTGTACCGGACGAAGGTGGACGGCGCGTCGGCGCTGGCGGCGGCGGTGAAGCCCGACGTGGGGTTCTTCGTGGTGTTCGGCAGCGTCGCGGGCGTCCACGGGAACCGGGGGCAGGCGGACTACGCGGCGGCGAACGAGGCGTGCGACACGCTCGCGCACGTGTGGCGGACGCGGCTGCGCGGCCGGGTGCTGGTGGCGGACTGGGGCCCGTGGGCGGGCGGCGGGATGGTGTCGCCGGAGCTGGCCCGCGAGTACGCGCGGCGGGGGATCGGGCTGATCGATCCGGACGCGGGGGTGGCGGCGCTGCTGCGGGAGATCGCGCACGGGGACGAGACGCAGGTCGTGTTCACCGGGACGGTCCGGTGACGGGGGAGCCGATCGCGATCGTGGGCGCCGGGGCGGTGTTCCCCGGGGCCGGTTCGGCGGCGGAGCTGTGGCGCAACGTCCTGGCGGGGATCGACGCGATCACGGACGTGCCGCCGGGCCGCTGGGATCCGGCGCTGTACTACGACCCGGACGCGTACGGGCGGGCGCCGGAGTGCGACCGGTTCTACTGCCGGCGCGGCGGGTTCGTGGACGAGCTCGCGACGTTCGACCCGGCCCGGTTCGGGATCATGCCGGCGTCGGTGCCGGGGATGGAGCCGGACCAGCTGATGGCGCTGCGGGCGGCGGCGGAGGCGGTCGCGGACGCGGGCGGCGACGAGCGGCTGCCGGACCGGACGCGGGTCGGGGTGGTGATCGGCCGGGGCGGCTACATCACCCCGGGCGTCGCGCGGTTCGACCAGCGGGTGCGGACGTCGCACCAGGTGGCGGGGGTGCTGGCGGAGCTGGTGCCGGAGCTCGGCGCGGAGCGGCTGGAGGAGATCCGGCGGGCGTTCTGCGAGCGGGTGGGGCCGGACGGCCCGGACGCGTCGATCGGGCTGGTGCCGAGTTTCGCGGCGGCGCGGATCGCGAACCGGTTCGATCTGCGGGGTCCGGCGTACACGGTGGACGCGGCGTGCGCGTCGTCGCTGCTGGCGGTGGAGCACGCGGTGCGGGCGCTGCGCAGCGGCGAGGCGGACGCGATGCTGGCGGGGGCGGTGCACCACGCGCATCACGCGACGGTGTGGAGCGTGTTCAGCCAGCTGCGGGCGCTGAGCCCGAGCGAGACGATCCGGCCGTTCGACCGGGCGGCGGACGGGACGCTGCTGGCGGAGGGCACCGGGGTGGTGCTGCTGAAGCGGCTGCGGGACGCGGTGCGGGCGGGCGACCGGATCCACGCGGTGATCGTGGGGACGGGGTCGTCGAGCGACGGGCGCGCGACGGGGATCATGAGCCCGCTCGTGGACGGGCAGGTGCTGGCGGTGGAGCGGGCGTGGCGGGACGCGGGCCTGGATCCGCGGGCGCCGGGCGCGCTGGGGCTGGTGGAGGCGCACGGGACGGCGACGCCGGCGGGGGACGAGGCGGAGCTGGCGACGATGCGCCGGGTGTTCGGGACGGACGGCGCGCCGGTGGGGCTCGGCACGGTGAAGTCGATGATCGGGCACGCGATGCCGGCGGCGGGGATGGCGGGGCTGATCAAGGCGGCGTGCGCGCTGCGGGACGGGGTGCTGCCGCCGACGCTGCACGTGGACGATCCGCATCCGGCGCTGGACGGGGGGCGGCTGCGGGTCGTCCGGGAGACGGCGGAGTGGGAGCGGCCGGCGGACGGTCCGCGCCGCGCGGTGGTGAACGCGTTCGGGTTCGGGGGCGCGAACGCGCACGTGATCCTGGAGGAGCCTCCGGCGGGGCGCGCGCGCAGGCGCAGGCGGCTGGACGCGCCGTCCTCGGAGGAGGGGGTGCTGAGGCTGGCGGCCCGCACCACCGACGAGCTTGCGGCGCTGCTGGCGGTGCCCGACGAGGAACTGCTCGCGCGCGCGGGGGAGGCCCCGCCGGACCTGCCGTGCCGCCTCGCGATCGTGGGGCCGACCTCACGCAGGCTGGATCTGGCGCGGGCGGTCGTCCAGCGGGGGACGCCGTGGCGGGGACGCAGCGACGTGTGGTTCACGCCGCGGCCGCTGCTCGCGGAGGGCGGCCGGCTGGCGTTCCTGTTCCCGGGGTTCGAGCCGGCGTTCGAGCCGCGCGTGGACGACGTCGCCGAGCACTTCGGGATGCCGAAGCCGGAGCCGACGGGCCGCACCGACCTGCTCGGCCACGCCGCCGACGTGATCGCGGTGGGCCGGCTGCTCGCCGCCGCGCTCGCCGAGCTCGGCGTCGAGCCGGACGTCGCGGCCGGGCACAGCCTCGGCGAATGGACCGCGATGATCGTCGCGGGGATGTACGACGCGGGCGCCGTGGACGCGTTCGTGCAGGCCCTCGACCGCGAGGGGCTCGACGTCCCCGACGTGGTGTACGGGGCGCTCGGCTGCGGCGCGGACCGGGCGCAGGAGGCGATCGCCGGGCGGTCCGGCGTGTTCGTCAGCCACGACAACTGCCCGCACCAGTCGGTGATCTGCGGCCCGGCCGGCGACGTCCGGGACGTGCTGGACCGGCTGGCCGCCGAGGGCGTCCTCGGCCGGGAGCTGCCGTTCCGCACCGGGTTCCACACGCCGCTTGCGGAGGCGTACGAGAAGCAGGTGCAGCTGTCGTTCGAGGCGCTGGAGATCGGCGAGCCGCGCTTCCCGCTGTGGTCGGGGACGACGGCCGCGCCGTTCCCGTCCGGCGCGGACGCGGTGCGGGAGCTGGTCGTCCGGCACCTGCTGGAGCCGGTGCGGTTCAGCGAGCTGATCGAGGAGCTGTACGGGACGGCGCACGTGCGGGCGTTCGTACAGGTCGGGCCGGGGAGCCTGACCGGGTTCGTCGGCGACCGGCTCGGCGCCCGCGAGCATCTGGCGATGGCGGTGAACGTCCCGAAGCGGGACGGGATGGCGCAGCTGCGGCGGGTCGTCGCGGCGCTGTGGGCGGAGGGGTACGGGGCGTCCCCGGCCCCGCCGTCGTCGGCGGGCATGCGCCTCGACCTGGGCACGCCGCTGGTCAGGCTGGACGGTGCCGTGCCGCCGATCCGGACGGGCGGCGCGCCGGTGCCGTCGCTTCCGGCGGACGATCCGGTGCTCGCCGAGCTGGAGGCGCTGCTCAACGACGCGGCGACCGGCGCGCAGACCGTCCTGGAGGCGCTCGGCGGCGGCGGGGCGGCGCCCGCGTCCCCGGGCGATGCGGGCGGCCCGGCGGACGAGCTGGTGATCACCCGGGTGTTCTCGCTGGAGGCGATGCCGTACCTCGCGGACCACTGCGTGTTCCCGCAGCCCCCCGGCTGGCCCGACATGTCGGACCGGTTCCCGATCGTGCCGCTGGCCACGCTGCTGGAGGTGATGGCGGCGACCGCGCGGGAGCTGCTGCCCGACACGGTCGTCGTCGGGTTCGAGGCCGTCCGGGCCGTCCGGTGGGTCGTGGCGGCGCCGCCGACCAGCGCCGACATCCGCGCCCACCTCGTCGAGGCGGGCGACGGCCAAGGCGGTACGCGCCGCGTCAAGGTCGTCATCCCCGGCCACACCGACGGGACGGTCCTGCTCGCCGAACGCCACCTCCCCCCGCCCGCCCCGGACCGCACCCCGCTGACCGGGGAAGGCCCGCCCGTCGTCACCGCCGAACGGCTCTACGAGGAACGCTGGATGTTCCACGGACCGCTGTTCCGCGGCGTCACCGAGGTGATCGCGCTCGCGGAGGACGGCGTGCGCGGCGTCCTGACGGCCCTGCCCACGCCCGGCGCGATCATCGACAGCGCCGGGCAGCTGTGCGGCCACTGGATCCAGGTGTACGGGGAGACGGACCAGACCGTCTTCCCCGTAGGGATCGAACGCGTCTCCCTGTACGGCCCGTCGCCGTCCGCAGGAGAACGCCTCGAAACCACCGTGTGGGCGGAGTCCCTTACGGACACCACCCTGCGCTGCTCCGTCGAGATGGTCCGCGAAGACGGAACCCTATGGGCGCGCATAGACGGATGGACCACGCACCGCTTCTACACCGACGAAGCGCTCTGGCGGATGAAGTTCACCCCCGAAGTGTCCGGAATCGGGGAACCGCAGGACGGCGGCTGGTGCCTCGCCCGCAAGCGCTGGGACGGCACCGCCTCCCGCGACCTCGTCATGCGCCAGTACCTGTGCGCCGCCGAACGCGCCGAGTACGAGCGGCTCCCCGGCTTCGCGCAGGGCCCCTGGCTGCTCGGGCGCGTCGCCGCGAAGGACGCCGTCCGGGACTGGCTGTGGCGCAACGGCCACGGCCCCCTGTTCCCCGCCGAGCTGACCGTCCGCGACGGCACCGGGCACCACCCGGTCGTCACCGGACCCTTCGACCAGGACCTGGCCGTGTCCATCGCCTGCGACGCCGACCTCGGCGTCGCCCTGGCACGGCCCCCCGGCGAGCCCGCGGGCATCGGACTGGCCCTCGGCGGCGCGGATGCCCGCGTCCGCGCCGCCACCCAGGCCGTCCTGCAGGCCCTGCCCGCCGGGCACCCCGAACCCGCCTTCACCGCCGCCGACGCCGAGCACCTGCTGGTCGCCGGCGGCGGCACGGTCACCGAGGTCGGGACGCGCGAGCTGGACGGACACGTCGTGGCCTGGACGGTCACGGCGGGCGGAACCGACATGGAGGAGAGCCGAACATGAGCGACGACGCCCTGACGCAGGTCGTCCGGATGCTGGCCGAGGTCGTGGGGGAGGACTTCCTGCTCGACGTGGAGATCGGCCGCGACACCTCGTTCAACGAGGACCTCGGGCTGGAGAGCATCGAGTTCGTCGCCCTCGCCGACAAGCTGCGCGACCACTACGGCGACGGCGTCGACCTCGCCGCGTTCATCGCCGGCATGGACATCGACGAGATCATGGACCTGACGGTCGGCGACCTGGTGGACCACATCGCCGCCACGGCGGTTCTCGACGGGCGGGCCGCCCATGCCTGACGTCACCGTCCGCGGGGTCCGCTTCCACGTCCAGACCATCGGGCCGCCCGCGCCCGGCGCGCCCGTCGCCGTGTTCCTGCACGGGCTCGTCCTGGACAACCTGTCGAGCTTCTACTACACGATCGCCGGGCCCGTCGCCGAGGCCGGCGCCCACGCCGTCCTGTACGACCTGCGCGGGCACGGCCGCTCCGAGCTGACCCCGGACGGGTACGGCGCGGACGACGCCGTCGCCGACCTGTTCGGGATCCTCGACGCGCTCGGGCACGACCGCGTCCACCTCGTCGCCAACAGCTTCGGCGGCGTCGTCGCGCTGAAGGCCGCGCTCGCCCGGCCCGACCGGATCGCCGGCCTCGTGCTGATCGAGGCGTACGGGCCCGCCGAGCACGACGGCTGGGCCGAGGGCCTGCTCAACACGCTCACCGCGTCCGCGCTCGGCCTGGAGTACGACCGGCTCGCCGACCAGCTCCTCGCCGCCGGATGGCGCAAGACCGGACGGCAGATCGCCGCCGCCGACGCCCTCATCAACCGGACCAGCCTGCTCGACGACCTGGCCCGCACCGACCCCGTCCGCCCCGCCGACCTCGCCGCCGTCCGCTGCCCCGTCCTCGCCGTGTACGGGCAGCACTCCGACGTCGCCGAAGCGGGGCGGCTGCTGCTGCGCACCGTCCCCGGCTGCACCCTGCACGTCATGGCCGGCCACGCCCACACCGTGCTGCGCGAGGGGACCGCCGAACTCCTGGAGGTCATGTTGCCCTGGCTGGCGCACCACGCGGGCACCCGCGTCCCCGTCACCACCGGCGGAGGTGCCCGGTGAAGGGCCGCCGCATGCAGGTCCCGTCCCTGCTCGGCGCGCCCGGCATCCCGCGCGCCGAGACGCCGAAGCGCCGGTTCCTGTTCGCCGTGCCGCCGCTCGCCGGGCACGTCAACCCGACCGTCGCGGTCGGCGCCGAACTCGTCCGCCGCGGCCACACCGTCGCCTGGACCGGCCACCGCGCCACCCTCGAACCGCTGCTGCGCGCCGGCGCGCGGATCTTCTCCGCCGAGGACGACGCGTTCGCCGCGCGGCTCACCGCCGCCCGCGAGGAGTGGCTGCGCCTGCGCGGCCCCGCCGCCCTGCGGTTCCTGTGGGAGGAGTTCATCGTCCCGCTCGGCCACGCGATGATGCCCGGCGTCGAGACCGCCCTCGACCGGTTCCGCCCCGACGTGGTGATCAGCGACCAGATCGTCCTCGCCGCGCCCGTCGCCGCCCGGCACCGCGAGATCCCGTGGGCCACCTCCGCGACCACCTCCGCCGAGTTCACCCGGCCGCTCGCCGGGATGCCGCTCGTCGAGGCCTGGGTCCGCGACCGGATCGGCGACTTCCAGCTCGACCACGGCATCGAGGACCTGCTCGACCTGCGGTTCTCCGACCACCTCGTGCTGATCTTCTCCACCGGCGCGCTCGTCGGCGACACCTCGTTCTTCCCGGACCACTTCGCGTTCGTCGGCCCCGCCCTCGACCGCCCGGCGGGCGCCGCGTTCCCGTGGGAGTGGCTCGACGGGCGGCCCGGCGTCCTGCTGACCCTCGGCACCCTCAACGGGCCCGCCGGCGAGCGGTTCTACCGCGTCGCCGCCGACGCCGTCCGCGACCTGGACGTCCAGGCCGTCTTCGTCGCCCCGCCCGGGACCCTCGACGACCCGCCGCCGAACGTCCTCGTCCGCGAGTACGTCCCGCAGCTCCGGCTGCTGCAGCGGATGTCCGCCGTCGTCTGCCACGGAGGCCACAACACCGTCTGCGAGAGCCTCGCGCAGGGCCTGCCGCTGGTCGTCGCCCCCATCCGCGACGACCAGCCCGTCATCGCCCGCCAGGTCGAGGCCGCCGGCGCCGGCGTCCAGGTCCGGTTCGGCCGGGTCCGGGCCGCCGAACTCCGCGACGCGCTGACCACCGTCCTCACGAGCGGCGCGCACCGCGCCGCCGCCGAGGCCGTCCGGGACTCCTTCGCCGCCGCCGGCGGCGCCGCCGAGGCCGCCGACCGCCTGGAGAAACTGGCGTGATCGCGGTACCCGCGCTGGTGGCGGCGGGCCTCATCGCGGACGCGGTGCGGCTCCGCCGCCGCCTGGCGCGGCTCCGCCGGCTCCCGCGGCCCCGCCGCGCGGTCCCGCTGAGCTGGGAGGGCCTGCGGGAACCCGGCGGATACGACGTGATCGGCGCCGGCGGCGCCGTCATCTCCGCCAACGTCCGGCACGCCGCCATCGCCCACGCCCGCGACACCGGCCTGGACGTCCTCGGCCTGATCCCCGCCGACCTCCCCGTCACCCGCGCCCTCGACATGCTCCGCCACACCCGCGACGCGGGATTCGCGGCCGTCGTCCACACCGAACTCCTGGACGACGCCTACACGGGCGACTACACGAGCACCATGGCCCGCCTCCGGCGCTACGACGCCGACACCGGGCACGTCGTCGTCCCCTGCCACCTCACCCCGCGCGCCCCCGCCTGCAAAGGACGCGCGGCCTGGCTGCAGGGCCTCGGCGTCTCGCTCGCGCAGGCCGTGGTGCCCTCGATCCTCGCCATGGCGCTCGTCCTGGCCGCCCTCGCGTCCGACCCGCAATGGGGCCCCATCGCCGTCATCGCCTACTGCGCCGAGCCCTACCTCGTCTTCGCCGGAACCCCGCTGTCGCCCCGCGACCTGCACCGGATGGCGCTGCTGCGCCCCGTCCTCACCCCGTACACCTGGTGGCGGACCCTCGTCGAGGACCTCCCGCCCTGGCGCCGCCCCGCACTGCGCCACCCGCGGAAGGACGAGCCGTGATCGGCCTCGCCACGTCCCCGGAGATCCGCATGACCGCGTACGTCTTCGAACGCGTCCACGGCTCGCCGCCCGCCACCATCCACCGCGCCCTCATCGGCCTCCCGCTCCTGGACGGCCTGACCATCGCCCTCCCCTGGGGCACCATCGCCGCCGCGGGCCTGTCCGCGGGGCACTCGCTCTACTCGGTGAACCACCACACCGACGGCGTCGCGTCCCTCTCCGGACCCGTCCCGCACTGGGCCCGCGAATCCGCCGCCGTCCTCAACTCCCACGCCGACCCCGCGCCCGGCACCCACCTGGTGATCAACCGCGAGATCCCCGCCGAGACCGGCCTGCTCACCGGCGCCGAGACCGCCGCCGCCACTTTCCTCGCCCTCCGGGCCCTGCACGGCCCGCCCGCCGGCCCGCACCCCCTCGCCGGCCACCCCGCCTACCGGACGGCCCTGCACGCCCGCGCCGCCCATGCCGTCCTGACCACGCCCGGCACCCTCGAACACGTCCCCTTCGACCTCGCCGCCGCGGACCTCCGCGTCCTGATCGTCGATCTCGGCGCCCGGCACTCGTCCACCCTGCCCACCCCGCCCGGCGCCGCCGCCCGGGCCGTCGCCGCCGTCCGCGCGTCGGGGCCGTCCGCCCTCGGCCCGCACCTCACCGGCGCCCATACCTTCGGCGACCCGCTTCCCGACCGCGCCCTCCGCACCGCCCTCGACGCCGGCGCGCTCGGCGGCCGCAAGATCGGCGCCTGCGTCGTCGCGCTGACCCCCACCGCGGCCCTCCCGGGGATCCGCCGGGCCCTCACCGCCGGGTTGACCCCCGACCTCCCACGCCCGCCCCGCCTCCTGACCGCCCTCCCGACCTCCGCCGAACCACCCCACCTCTGACCCCGCGGCCGGGGGGCCGGAGCCGTCACCCGTACCGCGGCCCGTCCAACTCCGGCCGATGCCGTAGCCCCGCCTCCCGCGCCTTCTCCGCCGCCTTCCGCGCCGCCTCCGCCTCGGCGGCCGAGTAGACCCCGGCGACCTGGTACATCGTCTCCCGAGTCTCGATCAGAGAGTTGGCCGAAGCCTGCAACCTCCGCAGCGCCTCGTCCTTCATCTGGGAGTAGCTCCGCTCGGCCGCCTCGCCGAACTTGCTCAACGCCCCAGGGGCGAGCCAGGCGCCATCGATGCTGACCGACGCGTCGACCCACATGTTCACCGCGTCGTTGATCTTGTCTCCGGCCTCGATCAGGTACTTCTTCCCCTTGAGGCTGTATCCGCCCATCGATCCTCCTCGCTGGAGCCCAGGTCATGAGTGCAGATGCGAGATCATCTCGTTCGCGAGGGACTTCGCCGTGTTCTCCATGTTCTGTTCCTTGAGGGCCGAGGAGTCCGTGGCGGTGTAGTCGGCCTTGAGGACCGTGTATCCCTGACGGACGAGGACGCTCAGGGATTCTGGGCCCTTCTGCCAGCAGGCTTCGTCGGCAGAAGTGGACAGCTTGGAGCAGTCTTCATCGTCCTGCAGACCGTGGTAGGTCGTCTTGGCCTCGCCGTACTTCTCGGATCCGGCACGCCGCAACGTCTCCGTCACGACGGAAACGTTGAGCAGCCCACTCGTTTTTGAAAGTTCCGTGGACAATGGCGCCTGCCAACTGCAGCCACTGGAACCGGCCGTCCTCTGCGCCGGCGTCAGGGTGTGATCTCCCACCAGTTCCTGGGCCAGGGATGCGTTGATCAGGGTGCACGCGTCGGGAGCGACAGCCCCGGTCCTGATGAAACCGGTGTCTACGGCGGCGCCGCCCGAGCAGCCGGCCACAAGGGATCCACCGGCGATCAGAGCGAGGACGACCTCGTGTGCGCGCTTCCTGGGGCCAGGGCGTTGCCGGGACTCGCGGCGCATGTCAGCCATAGGTCCACTTGCCCTTGTCAGAGGCGATCGAGGGCATCCTCGCCGGAGCCTGGAGCTGGAGAATCTGGCCGTGCAGTGCCTGCATCGCGCCGGCCTCCTTGTTGCAGATGTAGGCCAGATTCTTCTTCCTGGAGTTGACGTTGCCGATCCAGATGCTGAGTATTCCGTGGAGCGCGGCCCATGCCGCGCTGTCCACGTCGCCCTTCTGCGTCTCCAGTTCCTTGTGGTATTCGATGGCCTTCTGGAGGGTCTCCATGTACTCCTTCATGCCCTCGTTGTACTGGTCGACGACCTGGTTGTGCAGGTCGACCAAGGCGTCTCCGATGGCCTGAAGGACCTTCGCGTTATTGTCTGCGGTGGATATGGCGACCCCGTCCATGTACTGCTGATAGGCCGCGAAGGCCCGGCCGCTCCAGTAGCCGCCGAGCTGGATGTACGAGATCTTCATCGGATCGATCGAGTCGTGGTAGTGCGCCGAAGCCTGATACCACTTCTCCGCGGCCTTCCGCACGGCTGCGGGGTCGGGTTTCATCCGCTGCAGTTCTTTGTAGGCCTTCAAGACCTCCGTGCCCAGCAGCACCGAACTGGCGACATCGATCAATATGCCCGGAACGGTGGGGCCTTCCTGCGGCTGCTCGAGGCCGGTGGCCGCGCCGCCGGGACCGGAGTTCGTGCCTCCGCCACTTCGACCGGGCCTCGGGCGTGGTCTGGGTGCGCTCATGCTGGGGCCCTCTTTCCGGTCAGACGCGGTTGCGGCGGGCGATGCCGGCCGCTTCCTGCTTGTACTGGGCGCTCGCCTCGGCACGCGCGGCCGCGAGGGCTTCGAGGATCCTGCGGCCGAGGGAATTCCGGTCGGACGTCGCGAGGGCATCGCGGTCGAGCGAGAGGCGGAGAAGGCGGCCGTCGCCGTCCACCTCGATCGTGCCGAGCCCGGGGCGGATCTTCTGTGCAATCCGCACATACCGCTGCTCGGCGTCCAGGCCGGACAGTTGATTCGCGTAGTCGGCCGCCGCCTGCTCGATCTCGCGCATTCGCCGTTCCGCCGCGTCGAGTTCGGCCAGCCGTTGCTCGGCGTGGGCTCGCGCGCCGGCGTTCATGGGAGGTCTCAAGGTCACTGGCTCCCCACGGCTACTCGTCGCCGAACATGCGGTCGTAAAGGCGTTCCGCGAGGGCGGCGGAGCGGTCTTCGGCTTCGTTGACGGCTTCCACGATGCCCGCCTCGATGAGCCGGAGCCCGGCCGCGTCCAGGCGGGTCGTGTCGATGCTGAGGTCCAGGAGCCGGCCGTTCCCGTCGATCTCCGCTGTGACCAGGCCGCCGGCCTTCACGGTCGTTATCCGGGCTCGGGACAGCTCGGCGTGCACTTCCTTGAGTTCGGGAGGTGGGCGCATTGACTCGTCTCGTGGCTCGGGGGAACGAGAGTTGTCAGGAGAGTGTAGTGGCGCGTAAGGACGGCGCATAGACGGTCATTGGCGCTTCACTCTTTTGATGCCGCGCGGTGGTGCGTGCTTTGTGAGTGATCTGCGGGAATGGCGGGGTCAGAGTTTGGGGGTGAAGGGGCGGCGGTGGGCGGGGTCGTCGGGTTCGGCCTGGGCGCGCAGGGCCGTCTCGACCAGCTCGATGGCCTGGAGGAGCGAGACGAGGCGGGCCCCCTCGCGGCGGTAGGCCTCCAGGACGGCCTCGACGCCGTGCGGCGGGACGAGGACCGCGAGATCGACGCGGGCCGAGCGGAACCCCTCGCGGGCGGCCTCGACGGACGCGTTGACGTGGTGCCGCGCCATCCGCGCGAGCGCGATCGGGTACCGGCGCAGGACGCCGTAGCGCCGGTACTCGGGCGGGACGAGCTCCAGCAGCCAGCTCAGAGCCGTGTCCTCGAAGCGGTCGGTGCCCGGTGGATGCACCTGCGAGGGCCAGCCGGGCGGAACGTAGGTGCTCACGCGTCCACGATAACCCGGAATTCGAACCTATGTTCGACCCGAACCGGACAACTCAGTCGGTTGCGGGCGGCGTGATCGGGCCGTTGCGGCGGATCCTGATCTTGCCGGAGTCCAGGTCGTCGCGGGCGGAGCCGTCCCCGGCCTGCTCGTGGTCGTCCTGGCGCAGCACCTTCTGCCGCTGCTGCTCCTCCTGCTTGACCTTCTTGGACCCCTCGAACGCCGACGCGAGGTCCTCGAACATGCCGCCGCCGAAGCCGGCGCCGGTCTCGCCGTCGCCGCGGATGGCGCCCATCAGCGTCGACCGGCCGGTGCCCTCCGTGGGCCAGTCGACGGGCTCGTGACCGGCCTGCTCGGGACGGTTGCCCATCGGGCGCCCCTTGACGCGCTTGCGGCGGCGAAACGGTGACTTCACACAGACTCCAACGCGACGAGCCTCCAGATTGATCCCGGCGGGCGTTCAGCCTCCGAACGACCACCGGGTGGGAGAACCGGTGAAATCTCCCTGACGCAGCCCGAACGCCTTCTGTGGCCGCACCGCGACGGTCGCGTTCACCTCCGGGTCCAGGAAATCGACACGATAGCGGGTCGCGTACTTGGAGTTGACCAGGTCGATGAAGCGCTGCAGGTCCCGGGGCTCGGTGACGACCTCGGCGCGGCCCTCCAGGACGACGGGGTTCTCGGCCTCCTCGGTGGCGACGACGACCTGCGGGTTCGCCCGCAGGTTCACCATCTTGCGGGACGGGACGCTGCTGCTGAACATCAGCGCCTCCCCGGACCAGGCGCCCCACACCGGCATCGCGTGCGGGCGGCCGTCCGGCCGGACGGTGCACAGCCAGAAGTTGCGGGCGGCGCGGAGCCGCTCGACGGCCCACGACCAGGGGAGCAGGCCGCTCCCCTCGGCGGGCCCCCGGATCCCGTAACCGGGCATGTGCGGGCGGTCTGCGGCGGGCTCCGGCGCCGGGACGAACCCGGGGCGGGGCTCCGATGCCAGGGCGAATCCGGACGCGGGCTCCGGTGCCGAGGCGAACCCGGAAGCCGACATGGCGCTCTCCCTTCTGCGGACGTTCCCCGGCCCATCGTTTCAGACCGCGGAGCCTCCCGGTGACGCTCGGTGGCTCGTTGGGAGCGGCTCGGCGCGGTAGCCTGCGGGACGTGCGCCTATCCCATGTCATCGCGGCTCTCGACGAGCTCTACCCGCCGTCGTGGGCGGAGCCCTGGGACGCGGTCGGCCTGGTCTGCGGCGACCCCGACCAGGAGGTCCGGCGGGTGCTGCTCGCGGTCGACCCGGTCGCCGCGGTGATCGACGAGGCGCTGGAGTGGGGCGCCGACCTGGTCGTGTGCCACCATCCGCTGCTGCTGCGCGGGGTGCACTCGGTGGCCGCGACGACGCCGAAGGGCCGGCTGGTCCACCGGATGATCGCGAACGGGGTCGCGCTGCACACCGCGCACACCAACGCCGACGTCGCCGATCCGGGGGTCTCGGACGCGCTGGCGCGGGCCGTCGGGCTCACCGGCGAGCTGCGCCCGATCGTCCCGGCCGCCGACGATCCGCGCCGCGGCCTCGGCCGGATCGGGGAGCTGGACGCGCCGGTCACGCTGCGGGAGTTCACCCGGCGGGCCGCGGCGGGGCTGCCGTCCACCGCGTGGGGGCTGCGCGCCGCGGGCGACCCGGACCGCGCCGTCCGGACGGTCGCGGTCTGCGGCGGCGCCGGCGACTCCCTCCTCGACACCGTCCGCGCGGCGGGCGTCGACGCGTACCTCACCGCCGACCTGCGGCACCATCCCGCGTCGGAGTTCGCCGAGCACGGCGGCCCGGCGCTGGTGGACGCCGCGCACTGGGCGACGGAATGGCCCTGGCTGGCGGACGCCGCGCGCCGCCTGGCCGCCGCCGCACCCGAAGCGGGCAAGTTGGAGACACGGGTGTCCACGCTCGTCACCGACGCGTGGAGCCTTCACGCAGAAGGAGAACAGTGAAAGCCGCACCGCAAGCCCAGCTTCGCCTGATCGACCTGCAGGACCTGGACAGCTCGCTGGACCGGCTGGCGCACCGCCGCCGGACGCTGCCGGAGCTGGCCGAGATCGAGCGGCTGGAGGGCCGGCTCGCCGAGCTGCGCGACGCGATCGTGGCGGCCGAGACCGACGCCGGCGACCTGGCGCGGGAGCAGAAGAAGGCCGAGCAGGACGTCGACCAGGTCCGCAGCCGCGCCGAGCGGGACCAGCAGCGCCTGGACTCCGGGCAGGTCACCTCCGCCAAGGACCTCAGCGGCCTGCAGGCCGAGATCGAGTCGCTGCACCGCCGCCAGTCCGACCTCGAGGAGGTCGTGCTGGAGATCATGGAGCGGATCGAGGAGGCCGACGGCCGCGTCGCCGCGCTGCGCGCCGACCAGACCGCGGCGCAGGAGGAGCTCGCCGCGGTCGTCGCGCGCCGCGACGCCACGCTGAAGGAGATCGACGAGGAGAACGGCACGACCGGCGCCGCCCGCACCGCCGTCGCCAAGGACGTCCCGGACGACCTGCTCGGCCTCTACGAGAAGCTGCGCGGCCAGTTCGGCGGCGTCGGCGCGGCGAAGCTGTTCCGCGGCGCCTGCCAGGGCTGTCATCTGGCGCTCAACACCGTCGACCTGAACCGGATCCGGGCGGCCGCCGAGGACGAGGTCGTCCGCTGCGAGGAGTGCCGGCGCATCCTCGTCCGCACCCCCGAGTCGGGCCTGTGAAGCTGATCGTCGAGGCGGACGGCGGGTCCCGGGGCAACCCGGGCCCGGCCGGGTACGGGGCCCTCGTCCGCGACGCGCTGACCGGCGAGGTGCTGGCGGAGGTCGCCGAGTCGATCGGGATGGCGACCAACAACGTCGCCGAGTACCGGGGGCTGATCGCCGGGCTGACGGCCGCGGCGGGGATCGACCCGTCCGCGCGGGTCGAGGTGCGGATGGACTCCAAGCTCGTCGTGGAGCAGATGTCCGGCCGCTGGAAGATCAAGCACCCGGACATGATCCCCCTCGCCCTGCGGGCGCGGGAGGTCGCCGAGGGCCTCGGGTCCGTGTCCTACGGGTGGATCCCGCGCAACCGCAACGCGCACGCCGACCGGCTCGCCAACGAGGCGATGGACGCGGCGGCGCGCGGCGAGCAGTGGTCGCGCAAGGTCGAGGAGCCCCCGCGGGAGGAGTCCCCGGGGCCGCCGCCCGTCTCGTCCACCCCCACCCGGACGATCCTGCTGCGGCACGGCGAGACGCCCCTGTCCGTGGAGAAGCGCTTCGCCGGGACGAACGACGTCCCGCTGACCACCACCGGCCTCGCCCAGGCCCGCGCCGCCGCGCTCGCCCTCAAGGACCGCGGCCTCGAGGCGATCGTCACCTCGCCGCTGGCGCGCTGCCGCGACACCGCCGCCGAGGTCGCCGCCGTCACCGGCCTGGACGTCCGCGTCGAGGACGGCTTCCGCGAGACCGCCTTCGGCGACTGGGAGGGCCTGACGTTCGCCGAGGCCGGCAAGGGCTGGCCGGCCGAGATGAAGGCGTGGCTCGCCGACCCGGAGGCCGCGCCGCCCGGCGGGGAGAGCTTCGCGCAGGTGTCCCGCCGCGTCCGCACCGCCCTGGACAAGCTGAAGGTCCGCAACCGGCAGCAGACGGTCCTGGTCGTCTCGCACGTCACGCCGATCAAGCTGCTGGTCAAGGACGCCCTCGGCGCCCCGATGAAGGCGCTGTACCGGATGCACCTGGACGTCGCGTCCCTCACCGCGATCGACTGGTACGCCGACGGCCCGGCGAGCCTGCGCTCCTTCAACGACGCCCATCACCTGGAACGCTGACCGACCCGCTAGAGTTCTGTGTACGGCGGACGAGCCGGCCGGACGGCCGCGTCGGGGAGCGATCCCCGTCGAGGAAAGTCCGGGCTCCACAGGGCAGGGTGGTCGGTAACGCCGACCCGGGGTGACCCGCGGGACAGTGCCACAGAAAGCAGACCGCCACCGGTTCCGCCGGTGGTAAGGGTGAAACGGTGAGGTAAGAGCTCACCAGCGCCCACGGTGACGTGGGCGGCTCGGTAAACCCCACCCGGAGCAAGGTCAAGAAGGGGCCCCGCAAGAGGCCCCGCGCAGGTGCCTGAGGGCGGCCCGCCCGAGCCTGCGGGTAGACCGCTGGAGGCCGCCGGCAACGGCGGTCCGAGATGGATGGCCGTCACCCGCCCTCCGGGGCGGGCACAGAACCCGGCTTACAGGCCGACTCGTCCGCCCTGCTCGTATCGAGTGGTGCTACTGATCGTCTTTCGCGTTGCCGCGCTGGCCCTGTTGTTGCAGGGAACGCTTCAGGTCGGCCTGAGTTCTGTCAAGGTATGACGTTCGTAGTGTCAATTCCCTGAGGGCGGCCCAAGCATACAGGACGAAGGCGATGAACCCGATCGCCGTCGCGCTGACCGCAATGCGCACTCGACCATCCAGTTTGCGCGAGCATTCGGCGGCGGCGATTTCAGCGGAGTCGTGGGAGAGGGAGTCGGGAGTCAGGTCATCGATAAAGGATTTGGAATCGTAGAAAGGCGCGACCGGGCAGAAGTGGCTGTCATGGCCGGGGCTGTTCGGTTCCGAGTAGCGTGCCGGTACGAACATTGCGAGCAGCGCGAGCGCCCCGAGGACGAGTGCGAGGACAAGCCCGACGATCTTCGTCATGACGCGCTCCGTTTCCTCGTGAGCGGACTTCTCTTCGTCCAAACCCCGGAAGGCCGCATGCTGCCGCGTTCAAAGGGACGATCGGCGGGGGCGGGGAGCCGGGATGATCATCGATCATAGGGTATGGGTGGTTTGAGGGTAAATCTTAAGGGTCGACCTTTATGGGGATGGCGAGTTCGGCTCGGGACCTCATTCTGCGGGGGTGGTGCGGAAGGCGCGGCGGTAGGCGCCTGGGGTGGTGGCCAGGGCGTTCAGGAAGCGGCGGCGGAGGTTGGTGGCGGAGGAGAGGCCTACCCGGCGGGCGATGGCGTTCAAGGGGAGGTCGGTGGATTCCAGGAGGTCCTGGGCTGCGGCGATTCGCTGGGCGAGGAGCCATTGGCCGGGGCTGGTGCCGAGCTGGTCGGTGAAACGGCGGGTGAGGGTGCGGGGGGAGACGCCCGCGTGCGCGGCCATGGTCTCGATGGTCACGGGCTCGTCGAGGCGGGCGGTGACCCAATCGAGGAGGGGCGCGAGGGTGTCGTCGATGTGGGCGGGGTGGGGCGGGGACGAGTACTGCAGCTGGCCGCCCTCGCGGTGCGGCGGCATGACCATGGTCCGGGCGACGTGCGCGGCGTAGCGGGCGCCCTGGTCGTTGCGGACCAGGTGCAGGCAGAGGTCGAACCCGGCGCCGGCGCCTGCGCTCGTGGCCACGTCGCCGTGGTCCACGTACAGGACGTCCGGGTCCAGCTGGACGTGGGGGAAGCGCGCGGCGAACTCGTCGGCCTGCGCCCAGTGGGTGGTGGCGCGGCGGCCGTCGAGGAGGCCGGCGTGCGCCAGGGCGAAGGCGCCCGAGCAGATGCTGACGATGCGGGCCCCGCGGGAGTGAGCGCGGCGCAGGGCCTCCACGACGGCGGGGGAGGGCGGCTCCGTGGTGGGCAGCCAGCCGGGGACGATCACGGTCTTCGCTTCGTCGAGGGCTTGCAGGCCGGTGGTGACGAGCATGTCGAAGCCGGCGAGGGTGCTGACGGGGCCGGGGTGCTCGGTGCAGACGCCGAAGTCGTACCTGGTCGGGAGCCCGGCACGCTCGATCCCGAAGACCTGGGCCGCGCAGCCGAGCTCGAAGGTCGACTGCGGCGGGCGGACGAGCGCGACCACACGGTGCATGGCCTGAAAGTACCGCAGGATGTCTTTCCAGACACTCGGCGGGGCGGTGGCGCCGTCGCCAGGGTGGGTGCCATGACGACAGATCTTGGTTACGCGTGGTCCTCCGTCCAGGACGCTCCGGTGCGCGAGCTCTTTCCGGGAATCCGCCTGCGCCCGTTGTGGAGCGGGGACGGCGGCGCGAAGGCCTTCGTGCTGGAGATGGACGCGGGCACGTGCTGGGAGGGCGTGGACGTCCATGAGCCGGGGCCCGAGGAGGTCTTCGTGGTCTCGGGCGTCTTCAACGACGGCGAGCGCGACTACCCGGCCGGCTCGTTCATCCACGCGCCCGCGGGCTCCTCGCACGTCCCGCAGACGACGACCGGCTGCACCCTGTTCCTCTTCTATCCGGAAGGCTGAGCCGTCGCACCGGCCCAACTAGGTTGGGTCCATGACGACGCTCGCCCAGCTTCGCAAGGCCGCCCTTTCCTATCCCGAGACCGCCGAGCAGGTCATCGGCTCGGGAACCGTCGCCTTCACGGTGCGGGAGAAGCGGTTCGCGTCGGTGGGCGACGACGGCCTGGTGGAACTCCGGCTCCCGGCGCCCGATGTGGACGGCGTCCTCGCCGCGCATCCGACGGCGCGCGGTGCGGCGGACGGCGTGCGCGTCCCGATCGGCGATGTCAACGGCCAGCAGCTCAACCACTGGGTGCGGCGCGCCTGGCTCGCGCAGGCGCCGGAGCGGCTGGCGGCGCGCGTGGCCGCCGGGGACGCGGCGAGACCCGGTGAGGTCGGCGACCTGCCGAAGGCCATCGGCGGGCCCGCCACCCGGGCCCTCGCCGGCGCGGGCATCACCCTGCTCGCCCAGGTGGCCGCCCTGACCGACGCCGAACTGCTGGCGATGCACGGCGTCGGTCCGAAGGCCGTCCGCATCCTCCGCGAGGCGGTCCGCGAGCCGCGTTGAGGTGCGGCGTGCCGCCCCTTCGAGCGGGCGGCACGCCACGGGCGGGCTCAGTAGCCGCCGGGGGCGCCGCTGCCGGTCGGGGTGCCCGTCGGGGCGCCGGTCGGGCTCTCCGGCGGGCTCTCGGTCGGGCTGCCCGGGCTCTCGGTGGGACTGCCCGGGCTCTCGGTGGGACTGCCCGTCGGGCTCTCCGTGGGGCTGGTCGTCGGGCTCTGGGCCGGGCCGCCCGGCGGGACGACGCCGCCGGAGCCGGGCACGGTGATCTTGGTCTGCATGCCGAGCGCGCGGTGGTCGTCGATCGGGCACCAGAGCTTGTACGTGCCCGGCTGCAGGCTGAGGTTCAGCTTGGCCTGCCGGCCGGGCGAGATCCCCGGGGTCACCTTCGCGTTGGTGATGCCCGGACCGGAGATGGCCAGGGCGTGCTGCATGGTGCCGATGTTCTTCGCGATGAAGACGTACGGGCCCGCCTTGAAGGTGGTCTGGGAGAGCTTCAGCGAGTACTCCTTCTCCGTGACGGTGACGGTCGTGGCCTTGGGGTTGGCGGGTGCGCCGCCGCCCGGGGCCGGCGTCGTGGCGCCGGGGGCGGTCGGGCTCCCGCCGGGGGTCGTGGGGCTGCCGCTGTCGGTGGGGCTGACGCTGTCGGTCGGGCTGCCGCTGTCCGTGGGGCTGCCGCCGTCGGTGGGGTTCCCGGTGTCGGGGGCTCCCGTGTCCGGGCCGCCGGTGTCGCCGCCGCCGCCCGGGGTCTCGCCGCCCGGCTCGGTGGTCGCCGGGGCGCCGGGCTCCGGGGCCGTGGTCGCGTGCGCGGTGCTGACGGGGAGCAGGGCGCCGGCCGCCAGGACGACGGCGCCCGCTGTGGTCGAAATGGTGGATTTGTTCATAATTGCCGGGCTCCCCGGGGCGCCTCCGCCGAAACCGCGCAGGTGTTGCCGAAAGTCCAGGTCAACGGCGGTTTCGGCGGAGGTCGAAAGGCGTGGTCAGGGGGCCAGCCAGGGGAGGGTGAAGCGGGTGAAGACGATGCCGCCGGTGTCGCCGATCTCGTAGAGGTCGCCGACCGAGCCGTCGGCCAGGACCGCCATCGTCGAGTACCCGGCGGTGCCCGGCTTGAGCAGCGCCTCCTGCGGCCAGCTGGAGCCGTCGTCCCTGCTCAGCCGGACGGTCAGGTCGGTGCGGCCGGTGGCGGCGTTGTTGCTGTGCAGGGCGGTGCCCGTCAGGGGCGGCGCGCCGGACGAGGGCAGCGCGTAGGAGATCTCGTCGCCGTTGCAGCCCGGGTCGATCAGGCCGCTGTTCCAGGCGGTCCCGTAGGCGGCGGTGACGTCGGCGGCGGTCGCGTACCAGCGGTTGCCGCCCGCGTTGGAGCGCATGTTCTGCGCGACGCGGCCCGTCGACCGCTGGATGATCTTGTTCTCGTTGACGCCGGTGCCCGCCGTGGTGCCGTTGTGCCACGTCGCGCCGTGGTCGTCGGAGTAGATGTTGGACGCGTGGTCGCCCGACGAGTCGTGGTAGACGATCGGCTGGACCAGGCGTCCCGAGTTCAGCTGGACGCCGTGGCCGGACGAGGCGAACATCCCGGCCCAGGCCGCGTCGCGGACCTGCGGGTTGAGGTCCGTGGCCGCACTCCAGGTCGCGCCGCCGTCGGTCGAGGTGACGTAGCGGATGTGGGTGTTGGTCGTGGCGGTCGCGGAGGTGTCGCCGGCGGTGGAGCCGTAGTAGCCGACGCCGGGCCCGGGGGAGTAGGTGAAGAAGCAGAAGATCTTTCCGGTGGTGCGGTCGACGAGCAGGCTCGGGTCGCCGTAGCCCTCGGACGTGGTGGGCGCCTGCGCGATGATCTTCGGGGCGGAGAACGTCACGCCGCCGTCGGTGCTGCGGACCATCGCGACCCGGATGTCGTTCGTCCCGCCGCCGAGGTCGTAGCTGCCGTCGACGCGGGCGTCCATCGTGGCGATCACCGTGCCGTCGTTCGCGACGGCGAGGGCGGGGATGCGCACGGACTTCGCCGCCTTGCCGAGCCCGGAGATGACCGTGGACGTCGTCAGGACGCTCTGGGCGTTCATCCCGGGCCGGCCGGAGCCGAGGCCGCAGCCGGACGTGCCCGCGACGGTGCGGCTCCAGCCGCCCGATGAGACCTGGAACGTGTAGGGCGTGCCGTCCGGGACCGTCCACTGGAGGCTGTTGTCGCCCGATGACGCCGGGACGTTCACCGACCACGGGGAGCCGGACCGGCCCGGCCAGGCGACCGTGAACGTCCGGGCGGCGGGGGAGCGGTTGTCGAGGATCAGGCGCAGCCGGTGCGGGTCGCCGCAGTCCATGGCGGCGCGGGCGGTGAGGGCGTCCGAGCAGTCGAGGGTGCCGGTGTCGGTCTGGTCGAGGCCCTGCGGCGTGGTGGTGCGGAACGTGTAGGCGGTGCCGGACGGCTTGGTGAAGTAGAAGTGCGAGCTGTCGCCGGCGGCGACGTTCGCCGTCCAGGTGCCCATGCCGGGCCAGGTCAGCGTGAACGTCGTCGCGGAGGACGTCCGGTTGACGACGGTCTCCTGGACGCGGCCGGACGTGCAGTCGGTGGTGACGACCGCGGACTGGCCGGTGGCGGCGCGGGCGGCGCGGGCGGTGGCGGGGACGGCGGTCGCGGCGAACACGGTGACCGCGGCAACGGCGACGGCGGCGGGGACGGGGTGGAACCGGGGCATGGCCTCACCTTCACATTGGACATGGGACGTAGGATGTCCTGTCGCGAAGGAAGGTAGGCGCGGGCGCCGGGGCCGTCAAGCCCCGGCGCCCGCGCGGCGGTCACGCGCCGGAGCCGTCGCGGGCCGTGCCGAGGCGCTCGCGGATGCCGCGGAAGTGCGCCGCCATGGCGGTGGCCGCCGCCCCGCGGTCGCCGGAGACCAGCGCCTCGTAGATGTCGCGGTGCCGCTGCGCCACGTCCGCCGCCTCCTGCCGGACGGGCGCGAGGTCGTGCTGCAGCGTCCGGTAGACGTCCCAGAACGCGCCGAGCAGCTGGTTGACGATCGGGTTGGCGAGCGGCCGGTACAGCAGCTCGTGGAAGAGCCGGTCGGTCTCCGGGGTCACCTGGCCGGCCGCGGCCTCGGCGTCCATCCGGCGCATGATCTCGTCCAGCTCGGTGGTGTCGGACAGCAGGTGGCGGTCGATGACCTGCTCGACCAGGCCGCGTTCGAGCACCTCGCGGACGTCCACCAGGTGCGCGAGGTCGTCGCGGCCCTGCCGCTTGGACATGCGGGCGTGGAAGGTCAGCTCGTCGACGAGGGCGCCGAGCGACATGCTGCCGACGTACATCCCGAAGCCGTGCCGGATCTCCACGATGCCGACGGCCTGCAGCGCCTTGAGCGCCTCGCGCAGCGAGTTGCGGCTGACGTCCAGCTCCTCGACCAGCTCGAACTCGGTGGGCATCGGGTCGCCCGAGGCCAGCCCGCGCTCCAGGATCAGCTGCTTGATCGCCTGCTGCACCTCCTCGGTGCGGCTGCTGCGGCCGCGCGTCGCACGTCCCCGCGTCCGAGCTGCGGTCATCGGCTCACGCTCCCCATCGCGTCGATCGGTATCGGGACCGGCACTTGACCTGGCCGGTGCCGGAGCCTACGGTACACCGACGAACGACGTTGGATGTCCTACCTCCCCTCCCACCTGCGGTCGCCTACCCTGCGACCGCCCCACCCCTTCCTTCCAGGAGACGACGTGACCGATCTCCAGCCGGGCCGCGGCCTGCACCGCCGCGACTTCCTGCGCTACACCGGGCTCCTCGGCGCGGCCGCCGCGATCACCGCCGGCGTGTCCGCGTGCGGCGGCCCGTCCTCCACCGGCTCCGGCGGATCCGGCGGCTCCAAGGACACGATCCAGGCCGCGCTCGCCTACGCCCTCTCCGGCGGCTTCGACCCGATGACGTCGTCCAGCGCCGTCGCCGTCGCCGCCAACTTCCACGTGCTGGAGTCGCTGGTCGACCTCGACCCGGTGACCCGGCAGCCCTACAACGCGCTGGCCGAGGCCGCGCCGGAGAAGGTGGACGACACCACCTACCGGGTGCGGATCCGCGACGGCGCCACCTTCCACGACGGCTCCAAGGTCACCGCCGACGACGTCGTGTTCAGCTTCGAGCGCGTCCTCGACCCGAAGAACGCCTCGCTGTTCGTGCAGTTCCTGCCGTTCCTGGACAAGGTCAAGAAGGTCGACGACAGCACCGTCGAGTTCACGCTCAAGTACGCGTTCGCGCTGTTCTCCGAGCGGCTCGCGGTCGTCCGGATCGTGCCGAAGAAGATCGTCGAGGCGGACCAGAAGAAGTTCGACGCGCTGCCGGTCGGGTCCGGGCCGTTCAAGCTCACCGCCGCGAGCGCCACCGGCGGGCTGTCGTTCGCCAAGTTCGACGCCTACAACGGGCCGCGCCCCGCGAAGGTCGCCAAGATGACCTGGCTGCTGCTGTCGGACCCGTCCGCCCGGGTCACTGCGCTGCAGTCCGGACGCGTCCAGGCGATCGAGGCCGTCCCGTACCTGAACGCCGCCGAGCTGAAGAAGTCCGCGGACGTCGAGGCGGTGCAGAGCTTCGGCCTGCTGTTCATGATGTTCAACTGCAAGGTGAAGCCGTTCGACGACGTGCGGGTGCGGCAGGCGCTGCACTACGCGCTCGACACCGACAAGCTGATCAAGACGGCGCTGCTCGGCAACGCGGCCGCCGCGACCAGCTTCCTGCCCGCCGGGCACCCCGACTACGTCAAGGCCTCCACGGTCTACGGGTACGACCCGGACAAGGCGAAGCAGCTGCTGCAGCAGGCCGGGGTCAGCGGGCTGAAGGTCGAGCTGATCACCACCGACACCGACTTCGTCAAGGACTGCGCGCCGCTGATCAAGCAGAGCTGGGACGCGATCGGCGTCGCGACCACGCTGAACGTCGGCCAGTCCGGCGGGCAGTACGCCAACCGCGTCGACACCGGCAAGTACCAGGTCATGGCCGCGCCCGGCGACCCGTCGGTGTTCGGCAACGACGTCGACCTGCTGATGCGCTGGTTCTACGTCGGCACCTGGCCCGAGCACCGCAGCTACAACGCCGGCACCCCCGAGGCGAAGAAGGTCGTCGACCTGCTCGACCAGGCCGCCCGCGAGGCCGACGCCGCGCGGCGCAAGGCGCTGTGGGGGCAGGCGATCGACGTCGTCGCCGAGCAGGCCGCGCTGTACCCGATCTTCCACCGCAAGCTCGACACCGGCTGGAAGGGCGAGGAGCTGCCGGGCTTCCGGCCGATGGCGACCACCGGGCTGTCGTTCCTGAACGTCGGCCGCTCCTGACCGTCCCGGATTCCGCAGAAGGGACACCACCCGGATGGCAACGATCCTGCGCATGGCGCTGGGACGGCTGCTGACCCTCGTGCCGATGGTGCTCGGGATCACGCTGTTCGTCTTCGTCGTGCTGCGCTTCTCCCCGAACGACCCCGCCTACAACGCGCTCGGCGAGGGCGCGACGCCCGAGGCGCGGCACGCCTACGCCGCCGCGCACGGGCTCACCGACCCGCTGCCGGTCCGCTACGTGCGGTTCCTCGGCGACCTGCTGCACGGCGACCTCGGGCTGACCGCGCCGCCGAGCAGACCCGTCACCGGCGCGATCGGGACGGCGTTCCCGCTCACCCTCCAGCTGACGCTGCTGGCGGTGCTGGTCGGCGTGGTGTTCGCGGTGGTCCTCGGCGTCACCGCGGCGCTGTTCCGGGACCGCTGGCCCGACCAGGCCATCCGGGTGCTGTCCATGGCCGGCGTCGCCATGCCGTCGTTCTGGCTCGGCATCCTGCTGATCCAGTGGTTCGCGCTGCGGTTCGGCTGGTTCCCGACCGGCGGGTACGTCAACCCCGGCGACTCGGTGGGCGGCTGGCTGCGCAGCCTCGCGCTGCCCGCGATCGCCGTCGGGTTCCCGGTCGGGTCGCTGCTGGCCCGGGTCGTGCGGACCGCGATGGTCGAGGAGCTCGACCGCGACTACGTGCGCACCGCGATCGGCGGCGGGCTGCCCCGCGTCGTCGTGGTCGGCCGCAACGTGCTGCGCAACGCGCTGATCACCCCGCTGACCGTGCTCGGCCTGCAGATCGGCTACCTGCTCAGCGGCGCCGTCGTGGTCGAGGCGATCTTCGGGCTGCCCGGCCTCGGCACCCTCATCATGCAGGGCGTCACCGCCGGCGACCCCGCCCTCGTGCAGGGCGTCGTGCTGTGCATCGCGCTGACGTTCCTGGTCGTCAACCTGCTCGTGGACGTGCTGTACCTGTTCGCGAACCCGCGGCTGAAGGGAGCGACGCGATGACCGTCCTGCTACGGGGATGGCGGCGGCTGCGGCCCGCGTCCCGGATCGCGCTGGGCGTGCTGCTGGTGATCGTCGTGGCGGCGCTCGCCGCGCCGCTGATCGCCCGGCACGACCCGCTGGCCACCGGCGTCGCGGGGCAGGCGCCGTCCGGCGGCCACTGGTTCGGCACCGACCGCGTCGGCCGCGACGTGTTCGCCCGCGTCCTGTACGGGGCGCGCTGGTCGCTGGCGATCGGGCTCGGCGCCGCGTTCCTCGCCCTCGTCGCGGGGGCGCTGCTCGGCTCGGTCGCCGCCACCGCGCACCGCGCCGTGGACGAGGCGGTGATGCGCTGCCTCGACGTGATCATGGCGTTCCCGGCCGTCGCGCTCGCCGCCGTGCTGGTCACCGTGTTCGGCAAGAGCCTGCCGGTGCTGATCGGCACGATCGCGTTCCTGTACGTCCCGCAGGTCGCGCGGGTCGTGCGCGGCAACGTGCTGTCGCAGTACGGCGAGGACTACGTGGCCGCCGAACGCGTCCTCGGCGCCCGCCGCGGCCACATCCTGTGGCGGCACGTCCTGATCAACTGCGCGGCGCCGATCCTGGTGTTCGTCACGATCGTCGTCGCCAACGCGATCGTGTTCGAGGCGAGCCTGTCGTTCGTCGGCGCCGGCGTCCAGGACCCGGACCCGTCGTGGGGCAGCGTCATCGCCTACGGCAAGACGCTCGTGCTGGCGGGCGGCTGGTGGGCGACGTTCTTCCCCGGCCTGTTCATCCTGGTCACGGTGCTCGTGCTGAACGTCCTGTCCGAGGGCGTGTCGGACGCGTGGGCCGCGCCCGCCGCCCGCTCCGACACCGAGGCGGCCCCCGACTCCGGGACCGCGGCCGCGACCGTCGCCCGGCCGGCCGCGGTCCCGGCCTCAGCCCCGGCCCTCCAGCTGGACGGCGACCTGCGCGAGGCCGGACGCCGCCTCGCCGACCGGGCGCGCCCCCTTCCGGACGGCGAACCGCTGCTGCGCGTCGAGGACCTCACCATCGGGTTCCCCGGACGCTACGGCGACGTCGACGTCGTCGACCGGGTGTCGCTGGAGGTGCGGCCCGGCGAGGTCGTCGGCCTCGTCGGCGAGAGCGGCTGCGGCAAGAGCCTCACCAGCCTCGCGATCATGGGGCTGGAGCCGCGCGGCGCCCGCGTCGGCGGACGGCTCCTGTTCGACGGCCGCGACCTGCGCGCCCTGCCCGCCAAGCAGCGCCGCGCGCTGCTCGGCCACGACATGGCGATGATCTACCAGGACGCGCTGTCGTCGCTGAACCCGGCGATGACGATCCGCGCCCAGCTCCGCCAGCTCACCCGGCGCGGCGGCACCCGCACCCCCGCCGAGCTGCTCGACCTCGTCGGCCTCGACCCGGACCGGACGCTGCGCGCCTACCCGCACGAGCTGTCCGGCGGGCAGCGGCAGCGCGTGCTGATCGCGATGGCGCTGTCCCGCGACCCGAAGCTCGTCGTCGCCGACGAGCCGACCACCGCGCTCGACGTCACCGTCCAGGCCGCCGTCATGCGGCTGCTGCTGCGGCTGCGCGCCGAACTCGGGTTCGCGCTGATCCTCGTCTCGCACGACCTCGCGCTCGTCGCCGACGTCACCGACCGCGTCGTGGTGATGTACGGCGGGCAGGTCGCCGAGGCCGGCGTCACCTCCGAGGTCGTCGGGGCGGCCCGGCACCACTACGCGCGCGGGCTGCTCGGCGCGGTCGTGTCGCTGGAGGCGGCCGACGCGCGTCCCGTGCAGATCCCCGGCACCGTCCCGTCGCCCGCGCACTTCCCGGCGGGCTGCCGGTTCGCCGACCGCTGCGCCGCCGCCACCGAGCTGTGCGCGACGACCCGTCCCGAGGCGTCCGGCGAGCCGCACCGGCACGCGTTCGCCTGCCACCACCCGATCGGCGCGGCCGAAGCGCACGTCACCGCCAAGGCGGGAGAACCGCGATGACCCCACCCGTCATGGAACTGCGCGGCGTGCACGTCCGGCTGCCGGTGCGCGGCGGCAACCCGCTGCGGCGCGCCGTCGTGCACGCGCTGACCGGCGCCGACCTCGCCATCGGACGCGGCGAGACCGTCGGGATCGTCGGCGAGTCCGGCTGCGGCAAGTCCACGCTCGCGAAGGTGCTCGTCGGGCTGGCCCGGCCCACCGAGGGCACGGTGCTGTTCGAGGGCGACGACCTCGGCGCGCTGAAGTCCCGCGAGCGGTCGGCGCGGCTCGGCTCGTCCGTCGGGATGGTCTTCCAGGACCCGGCGACCGCGCTGAACCGGCGGCTGCCCGTCCGCGCGATCCTCCGCGACCCGCTCGACGTGCACCGGCGCGGCACGCCCGCCGAACGCGACGCCCGCGTCCGCGAGCTGATGTCGCTGGTCGGGCTGCCGCCGCACCTCGCCGCCGCCCTCCCCGGGCAGCTGTCGGGCGGGCAGCGGCAGCGCGTCGCGATCGCCCGCGCGCTCGCGCTCGAACCGTCGCTGCTGGTCGCCGACGAACCGACGTCCGCGCTCGACGTGTCGGTGCGCGCGCAGATCCTCAACCTGATGCTCGACCTCAAGGACCGGCTCGGGCTGTCGATGGTGTTCGTCTCGCACGACATCCAGACCGTCCGGCGCATGTCCGACCGCGTCGTCACCATGTACCTCGGCCGCATCGTCGAGGACGCCCCGGCCGCCGCCGTCGCCCGCGGCGACACCCGCCACCCGTACACGCGGGCGCTGCTGTCGGCCACGCCGAGCCTCCTCGACCCGATGGAGCCGATCCGGCTGGACGGGCCCGTCCCGTCCGCCGTCCACCCGCCGAGCGGCTGCCCGTTCCGCACCCGCTGCTGGCGCGCCACCGGGGAGTGCGCCGAGGCGATGCCCGCGTTCGCCGAGGCCGGCGACGCCGGGCACGCCTACCGCTGCCTGCATCCCGTCACCGACCCGTCCGACCTCGCCCTTTCCCCCGTTTCCCAGGAGATCCCGTGACCGCCGCTCCCGCCGGACCCGCCGCCCCGCCGCTCACCGGCGTCGTCCCCCCGGTCTGCACGCCGCTGACCCCCGACCTGGACGTCGACGCCGCGTCCCTCGAACGGCTCGTCGACCACCTCGTCGGCGCCGGCGTCGACGGGCTGTTCGTGCTCGGCTCCACCAGCGAGGTCGCGTTCCTGCCCGACGCGCACCGCCGCACGGTGCTGGAGACGGTCGTCAAGCACGTCGCCGGGCAGGTCCCGGTGCTCGCCGGCGCGATCGACATGACCACGCTGCGGGTCATCGAGCACGCCCGCGCCGCCGCCGAGCTCGGCTGCGACGGCGTCGTCGCGACCGCGCCGTTCTACACCCGCACCCATCCGGCGGAGATCGAGGCGCACCTGCGCCGCGTCGCCGCCGCCGTCCCGGTCCCCGTCTACGCCTACGACCTGCCGGTGTCCGTGCACTCCAAGCTGGACGCGGCGATGCTGCTGCGGCTCGCGGAGGAGGGCGTCCTCGCCGGCGTGAAGGACTCCAGCGGCGACGAGGGCGGGCTGCGCGGGCTGCTCGTCGCCCTCCGCGACGCGGGGACCGGCGGGTTCAGCGTGCTGACCGGCTCGGAGCTGACCGTCGACTCGGCCCTCGCGATGGGCGCGCACGGCGTCGTCCCCGGCCTCGGCAACGTCGACCCCGACGGGTACGTCCGGCTCTACCGGCTGTGCCGCGAGGGCCGCTGGGACGAGGCGCGCGCCGAGCAGGAGCGGCTGCTGCGCCTGTTCGACATCGTCAACGCCGGCGGCGCCACCCGGATGGGGCGAGGGTCGTCGGCGCTCGGCTCGTTCAAGGCCGCCCTGCACCTGCGCGGCGTCATCGACTGCCCGGTCACCGCACCGCCGCAGATCCAGCTGGACGCCGCCGAGACCGGGCACGTCCGCCGCACGCTGGCCGCCGCCGGGCTGCTGTGAGCGGCGGGACGCTCGCCGCGCTCGACATCGGCGGCACGAAGATCGCCGCCGCGCTGGTGGACGCGGATGGAACGGTCCTGCGGCGCGGGCGCGTCCCGACCCCGGCCGGGGGAGGCCCCGCCGTCCTCGCCGCCGCGGCCGGACTGCTGGACGGCCTCGCCGACGGTCCGCTCCGCGCGCTCGGGGTGGGGGCGCCCGGCGTGATCGACCCGGCGACCGGACGCGTCGTCTCCGCGACGGACGTCCTGCCCGGCTGGGCCGGGACGCCGGTCCGCGAGACGCTCGCCGACCTCACCGGCCTGCCCGTCACCGTGGTCAACGACGTCCGCGCCATGGCGTACGGCGAGGCACAGGCGGGCGCCGGAACCGGCTTCCACCGGGTCCTGCACGTCTCGGTCGGGACCGGCGTCGGCGGCGCGCTGACCACCGGCGGAGACCTCGACCACGGGGCGCACGGCACCGCCGGGGAACTGGCGCACCTGCTCGTCCCCGAACGGGGGCCGGTGCCGTGCGGCTGCGGGCGCCGCGACCACCTGGAGGCCGTCGCGTCCGGCCCCGCCATCGCCGCCACCGGCGACGCGCCGCGCGCCGGCACGCTGCTGGGACGCGCCCTGGCCGGGCTCCTCGCCGTCCTCGACCCCGACGCCGTCGTGATCGGCGGCGGCGTCGCGCAGATCGGCCCGCCCTACCTGGACGCCGTCGCCGCCGCGTTCCGGGCCGAGGCGCTGCCGCCGCTGCGCGCGACCCCGATCGTCCCCGCCCGGCTCGGCACGGACGCGCCGCTGGCCGGCGCGGCCCTGCTCGCCGGCGCGGCCCTGCACGCCGGATCCACCTCGCACGGGAGCGCCCGTTGAACGCCGAGACCTTCGCCGCCGCCGTCACCGGCCGGCTCATCGTGTCCTGCCAGGCCCCGGACGGGCATCCGCTGCGCGACACCGCCGCGCTCGTCCGGATGGCGGAGGCCGCCGCCGGGGGCGGCGCCGCCGCGATCCGCTGCGGCGGGGTCGGCGGGACGCCCGACGTCGCCGCCATCGCCGCCGCCGTGGACGTCCCGGTCATCGGCCTGACCAAGGACGGCACCGGCGGCGTGTTCATCACGCCGACCGTCGAGGCGGCCCGTTCCGTCGTCCGGGCGGGGGCGCACGTCGTCGCGGCCGACGCCACGTCCCGGCCGCGCCCGGACGGCCGTCCGCTCACCGAGACGATCAAGGCCGTCCACGACGAGGGCGCGCTGTTCATGGCGGACGTGGCGACGCTGTCCGAGGGCGTCGCCGCCGCCGAGGCGGGCGCCGACATGGTCGCCACGACCCTCGCCGGCTACACGGCCCCCGGACCGCCCCCGGACGGTCCCGACCTGGAGCTGGTCCGGGCGCTGCGCGAGGAGCTCCCTGGCGCGCTGATCGTCGCCGAGGGCCGCTATCACGCGCCCGCGTCGGCGTCCGCGGCGATCGAGGCGGGCGCGTCCTGCGTGGTCGTCGGCACCGCGATCACCGACCCCCGCTGGATCACCGCCCGCTTCGCCGCCGCCCTCCCATCCCGCTGAAGGAGGGACCTCAGGTCGGCGGCGGCCTGGCTCGCGGCCTGGGCGGCGGTCGCGGAGACGCCGCCCAGGCCGAAGAAGCCGTGGTTGAGCGTCGGCCAGTCGCGGTGCACGACCGGGACCCCGGCGGCGTCCAGCGCGGCGGCGTAGGCGGCGCCCTCGTCCCGTAGGGGATCGAAGCCGGCGGTGTGGACCGCGGCGGGCGCCACGCCCGCGAGGTCCGCGGCGCGCAGCGGCGACACCCGCCGGTCGTCGCCGCGTCCCGGCGGGCGGTACAGCTCGGCGAACCAGCGCATCCCGGCCATGGTCAGCCCGTACCCGTCGGCGCGTTCGGCCCGGGACGGGTAGCGCGCGTTCACGTCCGGATCGGCGTAGCCGCCCGTGACGTCGGTGACCGGGACGACCAGCAGCTGCCCGGCCAGGCGGACGCCCAGGTCGCGGCAGGCGAGCGCGACGGACGCGGCGAGTTGGCCGCCCGCGCTGTCACCCGCGACGGCGAGCGGCCCGGTCCGGGTTTCGGCGAGGTGCAGCGTCGCGGCGAGGCAGTCGTCGAAGGCCGCCGGGAACGGGTGCTCGGGCGCGAGCCGGTAGTCCACGCCTATCACCGCCGCGCCGGACTCCACCGCGAGGCGGCGCATGTGCTGCCGGCGCGTCCGCAGGTCGCCGGCGATCCACCCGCCGCCGTGGAAGAACGCGACCGCGGCCTCGGCGGGCCGGGCGGCGGGCTCGACGACCAGCGCGGGCACCGGTCCGGAGGCGGTCTCCAGGGCGGTGGCGCGCTCGGCGAACGGGACCGGCGGGTCCGGCAGCAGCGCGAGCGACCGCTCGTTCACGGCCAGGGAGTGGCGGCGCGCGCCCTCGACGGACTCGTCGGCGGCCGTCGGGTCCGCGGCGCGGTGCCGCAGCCACTCGGCGATGTCGGGATCGAAACCGGTGCTCACGGGGCCGGACCTCCTGCCGTAGGACGTAGGACATCCTACAGTGCGCCGCTCGGGCGTCCAGAGCTGAGATGTGCAGGGAACCTCGCACGCGAGCCGAGTGGCGTGGATCTCGGCGGCTTCGGGTCACACGACACAAACGACCTGAAAGAGCGCGCCTAACGTCATCTGTAGAGCTGATCGCCGGTTCGGCGGGAGGCGGCGGGGCGCGGTGGCCGCCCCGTGGAGAGGAGCGCTGATGTCCATCATCATCGTGTTCGTGGCCCTCGTGCTGACCGGGGTGCTGGGGGCCCTGGTCTACCTCGCGGTCTTCGCGCGGGCCAGCCGCAGCGACACGCTTTTCACGCCCCCGGCGGGCCGCGGCGCGCGCGCCGCGCGGCGGGTGACCGGAGTGTACGTCCGCGACCCGCGGCAGGAGGGCGCCCTGTACCACCGCGGTTCGCCGCGGAACGTCCGTCCCGCGATCGACGACGGCAGGACGGAGGACGACGGCCGGATGCGCGGGGAGCAGCTGGTCGGACGGTGAGAAAAAAGGGTCTCCGGGGCAGCGCCCCGGAGACCCTCACGCGTCAGGTGTCAGGACCTGCGGTCGCCGGGGTTCCGGTAGGCCGACTCCGGGACGTGGTTCGGGATCGTGGCGAACTTCCCCTCGGCACGATCGAGGACCTTGACCGTCGCGGACTTCAGATCGAAGTAGAGCCCCACGAGCTCCAGCTCGCCGGCCTCGGCGCGCTCCCGGAGCCACGGGTAGGTGAGCAGGTGGTCGAGCTGCTGCATCACGTTGACCTGGCTCAGCCGGGCCAGCGGGTCGTCGCCGTGGTCCTGCTCGGCGCGGAAGCGCTCCAGGGTCGGCCCGCCGAGCCGGAGCCAGCGCGACAGCCCCTCCAGGTGCGCGACCTCCTCGCCGCCCGCCATGACCGCGGCCATCGCGCCGCAGTTGGAGTGCCCGCAGACCGCGATCGTGCGGATGTCCAGCACGTTGGTCGCGTACTCCACCGTCGCCATGACCGAGTCGTCCGGGACGGCCGAGCCGTGCGGCGGGACGAAGTTGCCGACGTTCCGGTTGATGAACAGGTCGCCCGGCCCGCTGGCGGTGATGATGTTGGGAACGACGCGCGAGTCCACGCAGGTGATGAAGAGAAGCTCCGGCTTCTGCTCCATCGCCAGCTCGGCCATGATCGGCCGCACCAGCCCGGCGGTGCTGTCGTGGTACTCGCGGACGCCGTCGAGCAGGACGGAGGTCGGGGACGGGGTCTCGGCGGCGCTCGCGGAGCGTCGCTGCCGATTCGCCCATGGAGCCCACCAGCGTGCGGTAGGGGACGACTTACGCGGCGAAGACAAATCACCTGTCACCCCTCTTTCATACCAACCCTCGTGAACCTCGTCGATGTCGACCCTGCCTCCTTGGCGCTCGTGCGCCAGCCGCCACTGGTGGACGGCGTCGAAGGCGGCATGATCCATGAAGTCGACGTTGAGGTCGAGGTCCACGCCGGCCCCCGCCGGGACGGACCGCAGCGCGCGCGTCACCCTCGGCACCCCGAGGAACGTGAGCGTTCCCTCCACGACCACGTGCCAGCGGGCCGGGACGTCCCCGTCGCCGGGCGCGGGCACGAGCCGCTCGGTCCGGACGGTGAGCCGGGTCAGCCGCCGCAGCGCCAGCACCGCCGTGACGGCGATGCCCAGCAGCACGCCCTCGCCGAGGCCGAGGACGACCACGCCGGCGAACGTGGCCGCGTAGGCGGGCGCCTCCCGATGGTCGCGCAGGTCACGGATCCGCGCGGGGTCCACCAGCCGGACGCCGAGCACCACCAGCAGCGCCGACAGCGCCGACAGCGGGACGCGTTCGATGACCGGCCCGCAGGACACCGCGAGCACCAGCACCCACACCCCGTGCAGCACGGCGGACAGCCGGGTCCGGGCGCCCGCCTCCAGGTTGGCGGTGCTGCGGACGATCACGCCCGCGACCGGCAGGCCGCCGAGCAGCCCGGACACCGCGTTCGCGGCGCCCTGCGCGGCCAGCTCGCGGTCGAGGTCGGTGGGCGCGACCCCGGCGGGCCGGACGCGGTCGACCGCCACGCTGCACAGCAGCGACGCGACGGCCGCCACGACCGCGAGCGAGACGACGGCGCCCGCGACGCCGTGCGGTGACCCGTGCGGCAGCTCCGGAAGGCCCCAGCCGTGCAGGAGGGTCTCCGGCAGGTCCACCCGGTCGGCCCGCCACCCGAACGCCCACGTGGCGGCGGTGGCGGCGGCGATGGCGGGCAGCGGGCCGGGGATCAGGCGCAGCCGGCCGCCGCGCGGCAGCCGGGACCAGCCCAGCAGCACCAGCACGGTCAGCGCGGCGACGAGCGCCGAGTGCGGCGCCGGGTGCAGCAGCTGCCCCGGCAGCTCCCGCAGGTTGGCCACGGCGGACTCCTGCGGGCCGCCGCCCAGCACGACGTGGACCTGGCTGAGCACGATCACCGCCCCGACCCCGGCGAGCATGCCGTGCACGACGGCGGGCGACACGGCCAGCACGACGCGCGCCACCCGGCTCAGCCCGAGCACGACCTGCAGCAGCCCGGCGAGCAGGGTGATCGTGCAGGTGGCCCGCCAGCCGTAGCCGGCGATGAGGTCGGCGACCAGCACGGTCAGCCCGGCGGCCGGGCCGCTGACCTGCAGCGGCGACCCGCCGGCCAGCCCGGCGACGACGCCGCCGGCGACGGCGGCGACGAGCCCGGCGGCGACCGGCGCGCCCGAGGCGACCGCGATGCCCAGCGACAGCGGGATCGCGACCAGGAACACGACGAAGGACGCGAGCACGTCCCGGCGCAGTGCAGATGCATTGAGTGGCTTTGAAGTCACTCTCCGTATCCAATCAGGATTCTCCGGTATCGCGCCCCCGAACGCACCGCCCGCGCCGCCCTCCGCGTGCCTGAGAAACGAACCACGCGTGCCGGAGAAACGAGCGAGGACCGCCAGAAAACCGGCGGTCCTCGTCCCGTCGCTTGCGCGGTGCCGCGTCAGCGGCGGTAGTTCTCCCAGTCGTCGGGCTGCTGCCGCGACCCGTACGGGTTGCCGTCGTTCGGCTGCCCGCCCTGCTGGTAGCCGCCCTGCTGCGACGACCCGGGGTACCCCGAGCCGTACGCCTGGGTGGCGCCCGGGTCGTGCGGCGCGGCCAGCGGGTCGCCGCCGTTGTAGCTGCTGCCGCTGAAGTCGCCGTAGGCGCCCGTGCCGCCGCCCTGCCCGCCGGAACCGTACGGCTCCCGCGACCCGCCGCTCAGCGGGTCGTCGTAGCGGGGCGACTCGCCGTACGCCGGCGCGGTCGGGTACCCGTCGGTGTGCGAGCCCTGGCCGTACCCGGCACCGGATCCCGTGCCGGACGCGCCGTACCCGCCGTCGAAGCCGCCGCCGGAGCCGGTCGCGCCGCCGGACGCCGGCGGGGGCCACGGGCCCGTGCCGGAGCCGCCGCCCGAACCCGTGCCCGCGCCGGAGCCGGTGCCGAACGAGCCGGTGCCGAGCGGGTCGCTCAGCGGGTCGTTCAGCGACCCGTACGAGCCGCCGGAGTCCCCGGACGGGCCGCCCGCGGACCGCTGCCGGTCGGTCTGGATGCGCTGGAGCAGCTCGTCCACCGTCGGCAGCTTGTGGTTGTCGGTGTCGGAGCCCGATCCGCCGGACGGCGCCCCACCGAGGCCGCCGTGCGCCGCCGGAGCGGCCGGGGCCGGGGGAGCGGCCGGGGGCGCGGGCGGCATCGCCTCGGCCGGGCCGGGCAGCCCGCCGGTGCTCTCGCCGAACCCGCGCACGGGCTCCTCGGTGCGGCCGAGCGGCAGGCCCAGCGGGTCCGCCGCGGGCGGCGCCTGGTGCGGCGCCGGCGGCTGCGGCGCGGACGAGCCGAGCGGCAGGTCGTAGGCGTCCGGGCGCCCGCCCGCCGGACGCGAGCCGAGCGGGTCGCCGCCGAAGTCGCCGTAGGACGGCTCGTGCGGGGACCCGTACTGGGGCTGGTCGGGGACGCCGTACTGCGGCTGGTCGCCGTAGCCGGGCTGGTCCTGCGTGCCGTAGTGCGGCTGGTCGCCGTGCCCGCCGAACTGCTCGGCGCCGCCGTAGGACGGGTCGTACTGGTCGGCCGCCCCGTACGCCGGCTGCGGCTCCTGCCCGCCGTACACCTGCTGGTCGGGCACGCCGTAGGGGGCCTGCGGCCCGGTGCCGGACGGCCCGCCGAGCGCGCCGAGGTCCGCCGGGATCGGGTCGTGCGAGGTGGAGCCGGGGTCGGCGGCGAACGGCGTGGCGCCCTGGAAGCCGCCGCCGGGGACCTGCTGCGGGCCGGTGCCGGACGGGCCGCCGAGGCCGTTGAGGATCGTCCCGTCCGCGCCGAGGGCGACCGGCTGGGTGAGGCCGGGCTGCTCGACGGCGGGCTGCTGCTCGGGCGGCGCCACGTGCTGGGTCGCCTGCGCCTGCTGGGCGGCGTGCTGGGCGTTCAGCGGGTCGGCCGCCGGGTCCGGCTCGCCCGCCTCCTGGCCGTGCTGCCAGGGGAACTTGGGCTTGTCGAAGGTGATGGTGGCCCAGTAGTCGTCGTCCTCCATCTCGTCCGACGCCTGGCCGCCGGGAGCGGGCGGCGGCGGGGACGAGGGAGCGGCGGGGGCCGGGGCGGCGAGCGGCCCGCCGGCGACGCGCCGGTCGAAGCCGGGGTCGGGGGCGGCGCCGCCGTAGCCCTGGTCGTACCCGGGGCCGTAGCCGTCGTCCTGCACGCCCATGTCGTCGGGCGGCGGCGGGACGCCGCGGCGGCCGCGCGGCTGCTGCTGCGGCTCGTCGTCCATCCAGTCGTCGTCGTCGCGGCCGGCCCTGCTGGCCCGCAGCCCGAGCGCCACGAGGACGACCACCAGGACCACGACCACAATGAGGCCGAAGACCACGATGTAAGAAGTCATGCCACCACCCAATGCCTTGGCCCGGCGAGAGTCGTCGGCGCGGTCCGCGGGTCGGGCCCGTTCGTCGCCGGCGGTCGGTCATCCTCGGAGTAGGTCCGATTCTGTCCGACCGCTATGACCGTTGTCACACCCTTCGCGCACATTTACCCTCACCCGACGCGTACCGGCCGGCCCGTTCGGGCCACCCGCACACCCCTGTTGGCTCCAGCCCCCCGAAGGGGTCCGCGCCGACCCCGGCGCCCGGAGGCTCCACGGTCAACGCGCCTGATTGCCGCCGAAGTTCCCGGTGATCCGGCCGCGGCCCACCGTGTGCTCGGCGATGGCGCCGAGCGAGTCCCTGAGCTTGGCGCCCTGGCGGAACGGCGCCGGACCGTCCAGCGCGTAGATGGTGAACCGGTACCGATGCCGCTCTCCCTTGGGCGGGCACGGGGGCGCGTATCCCGCCTTCTTGCCTGTGGTGAGCCCCTCGACGGCGCCCTGGATCTCGGCGCCCTCGACGAGCTCGTTGGTCGTGCCGTCGATCCCCGCGATCACCCAGTGCACGTAGGCGCCCTCCGGGGCGTCCGGGTCGTCCATCACGATCGCGAACGACCTGGTCCCGGCCGGCGCCGACCAGTGCAGCGGCGGGGTCTTTCCCTCGCCGCCAGGGTACTTCGCGCAGCCGTACCGCGTGGGCAAGTCGCGCCCATCCCGGAAGACCGGGCTGGTCACGGTGAACCACTCCGACAGCTCGGCGCTCTTGTTCTGGGGCTGGCCGATCAGCCCGCAGCCGCCCAGCGCCGCGGTGAGCGCGAGGGCGCCCGCCGCGGCCAGGATCGGACGCCGGTCTCTGCTCTTCATTCGTTACGCTCCCGGGCGAGATCGTACGCTGCGCGCCGCCGGATCGCCGTCATCCGGGTCCCGCGCGCACCGCGCCGGTGGCGCCCCCTTTCTCGTCCGGCCCAACCTTAGGGCTTCCCCGGGTGTGGAACGGGCCTTTCGGCCGCCCGCGGCCGTGGCGCCGCTCGTCAACCGCGATGTGAGTTGCGTCATGCGTGGTTTGCCCCGTTCCAGGCGAATTTTTGGGAAGGAGTGGCGAGTTTCACACGCCTGGTAACGCTCCACTTTGCCGGATCGGGAAGTTTTCGTGTTCTTTCCTGGTTCTCGGTTGGTGTCGAGCACGTTCCATCGGCTAGTTTGTGAATGTCTTCACAAGCCGACCGTGACATAGGAGGCCGCAATGGCCAGGACCGCCGAGGAGACCCCTGGCGCTCCCCACATCCTCATCGTGGGTGGCGGCTATGTGGGCATGTACACCGCCCTGCGCCTGCAGAAGAAGCTCAAGAAGGAGCTCAAGCGGGGCGAGGTCAAGGTCACCGTCGTTGACCCCAACTCGTACATGACGTACCAGCCGTTCCTCCCCGAGGCCGCCGCCGGGAACATCTCCCCGCGGCACGTCGTCGTCCCGCTCCGCCGGGTGCTGCCCCGCTGCACCGTGCGCAAGGCGCGGGTCACCGAGCTCAACCACGACGAGGGCTGGGCGATCGTCCAGCCGCTGGCCGGGCCGCCGGAGCGGATCTCCTACGACTACCTGGTCATGGCCGCCGGCGCGGTGCCGCGGCTGCTGCCCATCCCCGGGCTGGCCGAGAACGGCATCAGCCTCAAGACCGTCGGCGAGGCCATCCACCTGCGCAACCACGTGCTGGAGCAGCTGGAGATCGCCGAGTCGACCGACGACGTCGACCTCCGCCGCAAGGCGCTGACCTTCGTGTTCGTCGGCGGCGGGTTCGCCGGCGTCGAGGCGATCGCCGAGCTCGAGGACATGACCCGCGACGCCACCAAGTACATGCGCAAGGTCACCCCGCAGGACCTGCGGTTCATGCTCGTCGAGGCCGCCGACCGCATCCTGCCCGAGGTCGGCCCCGACATGGGCAAGTGGACCGCCGAGCAGCTGCGCGGCCGCGGCATCGACGTGAAGATGAAGACCTTCCTGCAGTCCGCCGTGGACGGCCAGATCGAGCTGTCGGACGGCAGCAGCTTCCAGGCCGGCACGCTGGTGTGGAACGCGGGCGTCAAGCCGTCCCCGGTGGTCCGGCACGGCGACCTGCCGGTGGACGAGCGGGGCCGCGTCAAGGGCACCGAGTACCTCACCATCGAGGGCCTGGTGCGCGCGTTCACCGCCGGCGACAACGCCGCCATCCCCGACCTCACCCAGGACGGGATGTTCTGCCCGCCGAACGCCCAGCACGCCGTCCGGCAGTCCAAGGTGCTGGCCGACAACATCGTCCGGTCGCTGCGCGGCAAGGCCCTCAAGCCGTACGTGCACGGCAACCTCGGCGCCGTCGCCGGGCTCGGCCTGCACAAGGGCGTCGCGAACCCGATGGGCTTCAAGCTCAAGGGCTGGCCCGCGTGGTTCTTCCACCGCAGCTACCACGGTGCGATGGTCCCGACGTTCAACCGCAAGATCCGCGTCATCGCGGACTGGACGCTCGCGCTGTTCCTCAAGCGCGAGACCGTCTCGCTGGCCAGCGTCGAGCAGCCGCGCGCCGACTTCGAGCTCGCGGCCCTGGACGACATCAAGCCGAAGGCGAAGTCGAGCGAGCCGGCGGCCTGACCCGCCCCCCTCGCCCGGCATCCGGAGCCCCGGCGGTCCCCGTGACCGCCGGGGCTCCGGCATGTCCGCCGGTGGGGGAGAATCGCCGGTGTGCGGATCGGGATCCTGGGGCCCCTGGAGGTGCGTGCGGACGGCGCCCCCGTCGAGGTCGGGGGAGCGCGGCTGCGGGCGCTGCTGACGCTGCTCGCCCTGGACCCCGGCGCCCTGCTGCCCGCCGAGCGGATCGTCGACGCGCTCTGGGAGGACGCGGTGCCGCGCGGCGCCCCGAACGCCCTGCAGTCGCTGGTCTCGCGGCTGCGCGCCGCGATCGGCCGCGCGGCGGTCGAGTCGCGGTCCGGCGCGTACCGGCTCGTCCTGCCGCGCGAGAGCGTCGACGCGCACGCGTTCGAGGCGCGGGTCGCGGACGCGCGGCGCGCCGGCGACGCGGCGGCCCGGTCGGCGGGGCTGCGCGAGGCGCTCGCGCTGTGGCGCGGGCCCGCCCTCGCCGACGCGGCCGGGCTGCGGTTCGCCGACGCGCCGTCCGCACGGCTGGACGCGCTGCGCCGCGCCGCGCAGGAGGAGCGCATCGACGCCGACCTCGCCCTCGGCCGGCACGACGAGCTGATCCCCGAGCTGCGCGCCCTCGCCGCCGGCGACCCCCTCCGCGAACCCGTCACCGCGCTGCTGATGCGCGCCCTGTACGCCGCAGGCCACCAGGCCGAGGCGCTCACCCGGTACGAGGACGCCAAGCGCGCCCTCGCCGACGGCCTCGGCGTCGACCCGTCGCCCGAGCTGGCGGCCGTCCACCTGGCGGTGCTGCGCCGCGACCCGGCCCTGGCGGCCCGTCCGGCGCCCGCGCCCGCCGCCGCGTCCGGCCCGGAGCGACGCCCCGAGGCTCGCCCGGAGCCCGCGAAGGGCAACCTGAGCGCGCCGCTGACCAGCTTCATCGGACGCGGCGCGGACCTGGAGCGGGTCGGCGCGCTGCTGGCGGGCGCCCGCCTGGTCACCCTCACCGGCCCCGGCGGCGCCGGGAAGACCCGGCTGTCGGTCGAGGCCGCCCGCCGCTACGGCGACCCCGGCCCCGCAACCGCGCCGGACGGCGCCTGGCTCGTCGAGCTGGCGCCGGTCACCGACCCGGGGGAGGTGCCCGCCGCCGTCCTCACCGCGCTCGGGCTGCGCGAGGCGCCGCAGCCGAGGCCCGGCCAGCGCGCCGCGCCGCCCGATCCGCTGGACCGGGTCGTCACCGCCCTGTCGGGACGGCGGATGCTGCTGGTCCTCGACAACTGCGAGCACCTGCTCGACGCCGCCGCCCGGCTGGCCGACCGGGTCCTGGCCGGCTGCCCCGGCGTCCGGATCCTGGCGACCAGCCGGGAACCGCTCGGCATCACCGGCGAGACGCTCTGGCCCGTCGGGCCGCTGGAGGCGCCGCCGCCGTCCGCCGCGCCGGAGGACGCGCTCGCCCGGCCCGCCGTCCGGCTGTTCGCCGACCGCGCCGCCGCCGTCGCGCCCGGGTTCGCCGTCACCGCCGCCAACGTCGCCCCCATCGTCCGGATCTGCCGCGCGCTCGACGGCATCCCGCTCGCGATCGAACTCGCCGCCGCGCGGATGCGGGCGCTGACGCCCGCGCAGGTCGCGACCCGGCTGGACGACCGGTTCCGGCTGCTCAGTGCGGGCAGCCGCACCGCCATGCCCCGGCACCGGACGCTGCGGGCCGTCGTCGAGTGGAGCTGGGACCTGCTGGACGAGCCCGAACGCGCGCTGTGCCGCCGCCTCGCCGCCTTCCCCGGCGGCGCCACGCTCGACACCGCCGAGCAGGTGTGCGCCGGTCCCGGCCTCGACCGCGACGCCGTCCTGGACACGCTGGCCGCGCTGGTCGACAAGTCCCTGGTGACCGTGGCGGGCGCGGACGGCGAGCCCCGCTACCGGATGCTGGAGACGATCCGCGCCTACGGGGCGGAGCGGCTGGCCGAGGCGGGCGAGGAGCACGACGTCCGCCGTGCGCACGCCGGCTGCTTCGTCCGGCTGGCCGAGGAGGCGGAGCCGCACCTGTACCGGGCCGAGCAGCTGGAGTGGCTGGACCGCCTCACCGCCGAGCACGACAACATCTCGGCGGCGCTGCGCTGGACGATCTCCGCCGGGGACGCGGCGACCGCCGTCCGGTTCTGCGCGGCCCTCGGCTGGTACTGGTTCCTGCGCGGCGAGCTGCGCGACGGCGCCGACCACCTGGCGGACGTCCTCCCGCTCCCGGACGTCCCGGACGACGAGACCACCGCCCGCGCCCTCGCGCTCGGGGCCATGGCCTCGCTGGACAACCAGCTCGACGGCGACCGCGTGCTCGGCTGGCTGGCCCGCGCCAGGGCCCTGTGCGCCGGCCGCGATCCCGCGCGCCTCCACCCGGTGCTGCGGCTGATGCTCACCACCATCGACATGTACACGGTCGGTTGGGACGACACGACCGCGATCGGCGTCGACGGCCTGCTCGACGACCCGGACCCGTGGGTCCGCGGGCTGGCGTACTTCATCCGCGGCCAGATCGCCCACAACTTCGGCTGGTCCGGCCGGGTGCAGGAGGACTGCGAACGGGCGCTCGCCGCGTTCCGCGAGGCCGGCGACCGGTGGGGGCTGTCGTTCACGCTCGCCGCGCAGGCGGAGATCGCCGGCCAGGACGGCGACCACCGCCGCTCCGTCGCCCTGTTCGAGGAGTCGCTGCGGCTGAACGCCGAGCTGGGCGGCGGGACGGCGGCCCTGGTCCACGTCCACATGAAGCTGGCCAACGAGCTGGACCTCGTCGGCGAGCGCGAGCGCGGCGAGGCGCTGCTGCTCGCGGCGGTGCAGGGCGTCGACGCGTCACGGCGGACGGAGGAGGTCGCGGCCGTGCACTACCAGCTCGGCGAGTTCGCGCGCCGCTCCGGCGACCAGGCGGAGGCGCGGCGCCGGCTGTCCCGCGCGGAGGAGCTGACCAGGGACATCCCCGGCCCGCCGCAGTTCCGCGCGATGGTCCTGTGCTCGCGCGCGCAGCTCGACATGGCGATGGGCGCGATGGACGAGGCGTCCGCCCGGCTGGACGAGGCGGTGCGCGGCGCCGCCCGGGCCCGCGACTACCCGATCCTGTCGTACGTCCTGGCGGGCCTGGCCGAACGGGCGCGGCTGCTCGGCGACCCGGAGCGGGCGGCCGTGCTGCTCGGCACCGCCGACGGGCTGCGCGGCGGCCCCGACCTGTCGCTGCCCGACGTCCTCGCCATCAAAACCGCCGTCCGCGACGACCTGGGCGAAGCCGCCTACACCGCCGCCTACGACCGCGGCGCGGCCCGGACGTTCGACGACGTCGTCGGCGAGTTCGCGCTGGAGCGGCCGCCCGCGTCCACCATGCACCGCCCGCCCGGCTGATCAGAGGGGGAGCGGCGGGCCGGCGCGCTTCACGGTGCGGATCACGGGGGCGCTCTCCAGCGTCGCGATGCCGTCCAGCGAGGCGACGCGCCCGGTGAGGTAGCGGGCGAGGTCCTCGGTGTCGCGGCAGTTCACGACCGCGACCAGGTTCGTCGGGCCGGTGGTGAGCGCGACGAACGACACCTCCGGATGCGCGGCCATCGCCGTCGCGACGTCCTGGAGCGCGGACGGCCGCACCGCCATCCACAGCCGCGCCTCGGCGTGGAAGCCGAGCCGCGCCGGCTCGATGTCGACCTGGTACCGCAGGACGCCCGCGGCGCGCAGCGCCTCGGCGCGGCGCCTGACCGTGGAGTCCGACCATCCCGTCGCCTTCGCCAGGTCGGCGTACCCGGCCCGGCCGTCGGCGGCGAGCGCGGCGAGCAGCGCCCGGTCGGCGGCGCCCACCTCGATCGGCTGCGTCCCGTCCTCCGGCGGGGGCGGCCGGAGCCGGGCGGCCTGCTCGTCGGACAGCACCGCCGGGCCGAGCCAGGTGCCGGGCAGCGCGTAGCTCCGCAGCAGCAGGTGCGCCGAGACGCCGATGACGCGGCGGGTACGGGGCAGCTTCTCCAGCAGCAGGGCGTCCCGCTCGTCCGCCGACCGGGTCTGCGTGTTGCAGGAGATCTCCGTCCCGCCGGACAGCAGGTGCACGAACGAGGTGTCGTCGCGGGCCGCGAGCGCGCCCGCGATGGATCCGGCGGCGTCCGGGGTGCAGCGCAGCCGGATCGTCCATGAGGTGTAGCCGAGCCGCGGGCCGTTCACCGTGCCCGTGACCCGCAGGACGCCGGACGAGCGGAGTCGCCGGTACCGGCGCGCGACGGTGTTCTCGGAGACGCCGAGCACCTCGCCGATCCGGCTGAACGGGGCCCGCCCGTCGATCTGCAGCGCGTGCACGAGCCCGCGGTCGATCTCGTCCAGCGTGACGTCATCCATCAATCGACAGTAATAGATGACGGATTCCGCCGTGATCCCGTTCCTGCTTGGCGGACGCGTGCCCACGCCGCCGACGCTGTCGAGGTCTTCAAGCGAAAGGAGAGCCTCCGATGCGCCGATGGACGCCGCTCGCCGCGGTCTGCCTGGGCTCCTTCATGTTCATCCTCGACACCACGATCGTCGCGGTCGCGCTGCCCAGCGTCGCTAGCGGCCTGCACACCTCCCTGTCCGGCCTGCAATGGGTCGCGAACGTCTACACGCTCGTCCTCGCCGTGCTGATGCTCCCGGCCGGGTCGTTCGCCGACCGGTACGGGCACCGCGCCGCCTACACCGCCGGGCTGGCGATCTTCGCGGCCGCGTCCGCGGGCTGCGCGCTGGCCCCGGACGCCGCGACGCTCATCGCCGCCCGCGCCGTCCAGGGGATCGGCGGCGCCGCCATGGCCGTCACCGCGTTCTCCCTGCTCGGCGCCGTCTACCAGGGGCCCGCGCTCGGCACGGCGATGGGCGTGTGGGGCGCCGTCAGCGGCCTCGGCGGCGCGGCCGGGCCGATGCTCGGCGGCGTCCTCACCGCCGCGCTCGGCTGGCGCGCGATCTTCCTCGTGAACCTGCCGGTCACGCTGCTCACCCTCGTCCTGACGGTGAAGGCGATCGGCCCCGGGGAGCGCGCCGCGCGGCCCGCCGCCCTCGACCCGGCCGGCATGGCCCTCTTCGCCGTCTGCGCCGGTGCCCTCACCACGGCGCTGACCTGGGCTGGCACGGACGGCTGGGGTGCGCCCCCCGTCCTCGCCGGCCTGGGCGCCGCGCTCGCCGCTTTGGCCGCGTTCGTCGCTCTCGAACTACGCCGCCGCCACCCGATGCTCGACCTGCGCCTGTTCCGCGACGCCGCGTTCTCCGCCGTCATGATCTGCGTGCTCGCCTCGTCGGCCGCGTTCGCCTGCCTGATCTACACCTCGATCTGGCTCCAGTCGGCGGTGGGCCTCGGCCCCGTCCGCGCGGGCCTCGCGCTGATGCCGATGGCCCTGACGACCTTCGCGGTCTCCACGGTGAGCGGGCGCCGGGTCCCGCCGCGGACCGCGGTCACCGGAGGGCTGCTGCTCAGCGGCGTCGGCTGCGCGCTGCAGGCGCACCTGGACGGCGGCTCCGGCGCGTCCTCGATCACGCTCGGGCTCGTCGTGACCGGCGCGGGCGTCGGCCTGATGATCCCCGCGATGGGCGCCGCGGTCATGACGGCCGCGCCACCCGAGCGGCGCGGGATGGCCGCCGGCGCGATGACCACCTTCCGCCAGCTCGGCCAGACCCTCGGCGTCGCCGCCCTGGGCGTCCTCTTCCAGAACGCCCCGCACGACACCGCCAAGGGCCTCGACCACGTCTACCTCGCCGCCGCCGTCACCGGCCTGGCCGCCGCCGCCCTCGCCTTCACCGCCCTCGGGAAGATCAGGCGCGCTTCTTGAACGCGCGCAGCGACAGCGGCGCGAAGACCAGGGAGATCCCGACGCCCCAGGCCAGCGCGATCCACGCGTGCTCCAGGACGGGACCGCCGACCAGCAGGCCCCGCATGGACGCGACCAGCTGCGTCACCGGGCTGTTGTCCATGCAGAACGCCAGCCAGCCGGGGATGCCCTTGGTCGTCGGGATGAACGCCGTGCTGAGGAAGCTCAGCGGGAAGATCACCACGAAGCCGAAGATCTGCACCTTCTCCGGCTCGTTGACCTTCATCGCGATGTACACCGACGTCCAGGAGAACAGCAGCGCGAACGTGAGGAGCAGCAGGAACGCGAGCAGCACCGGCAGGACGCCGGTGTGCACCCGGAACCCGATCGCGAACCCGACCCCGAGCAGGATCAGCATCGACCACGCCTGCTTGACGGTGTCGGCGATGATCCGGCCCGCGAGCGGCGCCGACCGCGAGATCGGCAGGCTGCGGAACCGGTCGAACACCCCCTTGGTGATGTCGGTGTTCAGCCCGAAACCGGTGCTCATCCCGGCGAACAGCGCGTTCTGCGCGATGATCCCCGGGATGACGATCGGCAGGTAGGCGTGCACGCTGCCGGCCATCGCCGGCCCGAACACGTACGCGAACAGCAGCACGAACATGATCGGCTGGATGGACAGGTCCAGCAGCTCCATCGGGTTGTGCTTGATCTGGACGAGGTTGCGCCACGCCAGCGTCAGCGTGTTGCGGACGGCGATGCCCGGCGACACGCGCTTGGCGAGGTCCTGCGGCGCGAACGTCGTGGCGGTCATGCCGACGCCCCTTCCCGGTCGGCGGCCTGCTCGAGCGCGCCGGCCTCCGCGTCGATGTCGTCGGTGTGGTGGCCGGTGAGGGCGAAGAACACCTCGTCCAGGCTGGACTTGCGCAGCGACAGCTCGCCGACCGCGACGCCCGCGTCGTCGAGCCGCCGGACGACGGCGGGCATCAGCGCCGGGTCGGTGATCGGCGCGGACACCAGCCCGTCCCGGGTCTCCGGCTCGGCGCCGGTGAGGTCGGCGACGATCCGCGCGGCGGCCTCGCCGTCCGCCTCCCGGATCGGCCGCAGCTCCAGCACCTGCCCGCCGACCTGCTCCTTCAGCCGGTCGGACGTGCCCTGCGCGATCACCTGGCCGCGGTCGATCACCACGATGTCGTCGGCGAGCTGGTCGGCCTCCTCCAGGTACTGCGTGGTGAGCAGCACGGTGACGCCGTCGTCGGTCAGGCCCCGGACGATGTCCCAGAGGCCGCCGCGGCTGCGCGGGTCGAGGCCGGTGGTCGGCTCGTCCAGGAACAGGAACTCCGGCCGGCCGACGAGGCTCGCCGCGAGGTCGAGGCGGCGGCGCATCCCGCCCGAGTAGGTCTTGGCGGCGCGCTCGGCCGCCTCGGTGAGCTCGAACCGCTCCAGCAGTTCCGCCGCGCGCGCCCGGGACGCCCGCCGCGAGATGCCGAGCAGCCGCCCGATCAGGATGAGGTTCTCGGTGCCGGTGAGCATCTCGTCGACCCCGGCGTACTGCCCGGTGAGGCCGATCAGCTGCCGCACCTTGTGCGCGTCCTTCACCACGTCGTACCCGCCGACCCGGGCGCTGCCCTCGGTCGGCTCGATCAGCGTGGCGAGGATCCGCGTCGCCGTCGTCTTCCCGGCGCCGTTCGGGCCGAGGACGCCCAGCACCGTGCCGGGCTCGGCGGTGAGCGAGACGCCGGCCAGCGCCCTGGTCTCACCGAACCGCTTCACCAGGCCGTCGGCCTGGATCGCGTAGGACATGTGATCTCCTAGGACTCGGTCTGCCGGACATTCCCGCCCGACGGGGACGGACCCGCCAACCTATGCGTGCCCCAGGTCCGTCCGCATCCACTTTTCCGCCGCCCCCGGCGGCTCCCCGGGCACGTCCGGCCACCTTCGCAGCCGGTACTGACAAAACGCTGGCAGCGCCCGGTTTTCTCCGGACGTTCTAGACTCGCGGTGTGACGTCGGTGCGGCGCAGTCACCACAAGGACGGCGGGGGGCCGCACCCGCCGCGGCTGCGGCCGCCCGAACACCGGGTGTCGCCGCGCGCCATCGCGCACTGGGCGATCGAGTACCTCCTGCTGTGGGGGCTGGCGTTCGGGCTCGCGCTCGGCGTCGCCGCCTGGCTCGGCGACGCGGGGTGGAGCGGCATGCCCGGCTGGCTGTCCGGGCGCGTCGGCTGGCTGCCGTACATCGTCGGGACGGCCGGGTTCCTCATGGTCACCGCGGCGCCCGTGTGGCGGTACCGGGTGCACCGCTGGGAGGTCAGCGCCGACGTCGTCTACACCCGCACCGGCTGGTTCAGCCGCGAGTGGCTGCTGGTGCCGGTCAGCCGGATCCAGACCGTCGACACCGAGCAGGGCTGGATCGAGCGGCTGCTCGGCCTCGCCACCATCAAGGTCAACACCGCGTCGCACACCGGCTCGTCGGAGGTGGCGGGCCTGCCCGCGGACGTCGCGACCCGCCTCGCCGAGCAGCTCGCGCACCGCGCGCACGACCTCCGCGACGACGCGACGTGAGCGTCCGCCCCGAGGCCGGAGAGCCCGCCGCCGCGGACCGCCCGCCCGCCGCGCCCCCTGCGCCCGCCACGCCCGCCGCGCCTGCCGCGCCCGCCGCGCCTGCCGCGCCCGCCGCGCCTGCCGCGCCCGGCGCGCCTGCCGCGCCCGGTGTGTCCGCCACGTCCGGCGAGTCCGCTGCGGCCGTCGCGTCCGGCGAGTCCGCTGCGGGCGTCGCGGCCGGGGCGCGCCGGCGGCGGCTGCACCCGCTGACGTTCGTGGTGGGCGCCGTCCGCGAGCTGATCGCGCTGCTCGCCGCGGGCGCCACCGGGCTGCTCGTCGGCGGCATGTCCACCGCGTTCTACTTCACCCTCGCCGGGCTCGCGTTCGGGCTGGCGTTCCACGTCGCCGGCTGGGTCACCTTCACCTACGTCCTGCACGGCGACCGCATCGAGCTGCGCCGCGTCCTCATCGGACGGTCCGTCAAGAGCATCCCGCGCGACCGGATCCGCGGCGTCGACGTCAGCGCGTCCCTCCCGCAGCGGCTGCTCGGCCTCGCCGTCGTGCACATCGACGCCGGGGCGGAGGGCGGCGAGGGCACCCTCAACGCCGTGTCCCGGCAGGAGGCCGACCGGCTGCGGCGGGTGCTGCTCGCCCGCCCGTCCGCCGACCGGCGCCCGCCGCGCCGCCTCCTCGCCCGCGTGACGCCGCGCTGGTACCTGTACGCCCCGCTCAGCGGCGCCTACCTGCTCACCCCGTTCGCGCTGGCGGGCAGCGTGCTCGGCACCCTCTACAACGTCGGCGACGACCTCGGGCTCATCACCCGGCAGCGCGTCGAGACCGTCGGACACGACGTCGCCGGGGCGGCCCCCGCGCTCGCGGTCGCGCTCCTCGCCCTGATGATCGTCGCCATGCCGGTCATGTCGGTGATCGTGTTCGCGCTGTTCAACTGGGACTTCACCGTGCACGAGCGGGACGGCTCGATCCTGGTGGAGCGCGGCGTGCTCACCCGGCGGGCGGTGTCCCTCGAACGCCGCCGGCTACGGGGCGTCGAGCTGTCCGACAACCCCCTCGAACGGCGCGCCGGGGTCGTCCGGCTGGGCGCGCTCATCACCGGCCTCGGGGACGCCGCGCACCGCGGCCGGCTGCTGCCCGCCGCGCCCCGCCCCGTCGCCGAGGACCTCGCGTCCCGGGTCCTCGGCGCCGTCCCGGGCCCGCTGGTCGCGCATCCGCGCGCGGCGCGGGGCCGGCGGGTCGCGCGCGCGGTCGCGCCGCTCGCCGCCGTCGCCGCGATCGCCGTGCTCGCGGGCCAGCCGTGGGTCGCCTACGTCTGCGCGGCCCTCACCGTCCTCGCCGTGCCGCTGGGCCTGGACCGGTACCGCCAGCTGGGGCACGCCTCCGACGGCACGCGCCTCACCGTCCGGTCCGGTTCCCTGCGCCGCCGCCAGGTCGTCGTCGACCACGGCGCCGTGATCGGCTGGCGGATCCGCCGCACGCTGTTCCAGCGCCGGCTCGGCCTCGCCACCCTGTTCGTCGCGACGGGCGCGGGCGACGGCGGCTACTCCGCGACGGACATGTCCGAGTCGGACGCCGTCGCCTTCGCCGCCGCCATCACCCCCGAATGGCTCGCGCCGTTCATCGAGCGCCCGGCGCCGGAACCGCCCCCGCAAGGGGGCACCGCGCCCCGGGCGTGACCCCGGCGGCGGTCACTCGGGGCGGCGGGCGCCGAACATGATCTCGTCCCAGGACGGCACCGAGGCGCGCTTGCCCTTGGCCTTGCGGCGGGGCCGCGCCGGACGCTGCGCCGGAGCCTCCGCCGCCGCTGCCGCCGGGGAACCGGTGACCGGCTTGTCCTGCGCGGCGGGCATCGAGGGCCGGGCCGGCTTCTTCTTCGCCGGAGGCCGGGACGGCTCGCGCCGCGCCGGATGCTGCGGTGCCGGCTGCTGTGACGGTTGCTGCTGGGCGGGCTGCGGCGGGGCCGGCTTCGGCCGCGCGGCCTGCTCGTCCGGCGCCTGAGCGGCCGCCGGCTCCGCCTTCTCCGCCGGCCGTTCCTCGGTCTCCGTGGCGGTCTCCGACGCCTCGGCGTCCGCCTTCTCCGCGGCGGGCTCCGCGACGCGCTCCGGCGCCGGGGCGTCGTCAACGGACGGTTCCGCCTGCTGCTCGGCGGCGTCGCGGGCCGCGGGCTCCTCGGCGGCCTCCTCGTCGGGCGCCTGCGCGTCCTCGGCCGGACGCTCCTGCTCGGCGGCAGGGGCCTCCTCGGTCGGCGCCTCCTCCTGGCGGGACGCTTCCTCGTCCTCGGCGCTCGGGCTCTCCGCGGCAGGCCGCTCGGCCGGCGCGTCCTCGCTCGCGGCGGGACGCGGGCTCTCCTCGCCGTCCGGCGCCTCCTCAAGGCGCGCCTCGGCGTCCTCGCCAGCGGCCGCGTCCTCGTCGGCGTGCGCGTCTTCACGCGCCGAGGCGCTCTCAGCGTCCTCGCGCGGCCGTGCCTCTTCACTCGCACCCTGCGGACGCTCGTCCTGGACCTGCTCGTCCTGCACGTCCGCGCGGGGCTCGTCGTCGCGCTGCTCCGCGTCGGCGGGACGCTGAGCCGCGGCCTGCGGCTGCTCGCGGCGCGCCTGCGGGACGCGCGGCTCCTCCTCGCGGGCGGGACGGCCGTCGCGCGGCCGGGCCTCGTCGGCGGGACGGGCGGGTTCGGCGGCCTCGCGCAGGCGCGGCGCCTCGCGGGGGCCGTCGGAGGAGAGCGGACGGGACGCCTCGCGCAGCGGCGCGCCCTCGCCGGGCGGCGCGTCGCGGAAGGCGGGGCGCGGGTCGACCATGCGGCCGCGCTCGACGATGTACTGCGGCGGCTCGGCGGGGCGCAGCGGGCCGGGCGCGGCGGGCTGCTCGGGCTCGGCGGGCAGGCCGCGCGCGGAGACGTCCCGGTCGTGCGCGGGCCGGTCGTTCTGCACGACCTTCATCGCGGGACGGCGCGGGACGAGCGGGGTGACGGTGTCCGACAGCGTCTCGTCGTCCCACTCGACGGCGGTGAGCCGGGCGGCGATCTCGTCGAGCGGGGAGACGTGCCGGCGGCGCGGGTCGAAGGACCACTCGGCGGCGTGCGGGCGGCCGTTGTCGAAGAACGACAGGCGGACGCGCCAGGTGGAGTCCTCGCACTTCCAGGAGTCCCACTCGACCTCCTCGAGGTCGACGCCGCCGCGGCCGAGCCGCTCCTCGACGGTCTCGCCGAGCGGCGGGCCGAGCGTGGTCTCGCCGGGGCGGCGCACCGCGACGCGCTGCGCCTGCTGCGCCATGTACTCGCGTTCCTGCAGGACCGGGCCCTCGAACCAGCGGACGCGTTCGACCGGGATGCCCGCGGACTCGGCGATCTCCTCCGCCGTCTCGCCGGACCGGATGCGGGCCTGGATCTCCTTGGGACGCAAGGGACTCTCCACTTCGATCTCGAACTGGCCGAGGCGGGAGAAGTGCCCACGGACCGCTGCGCGGAGCCGGTCGTCGACGGGCAGGGTGAACCGGGTGCCTCGGCCCGCGGTGGCCAGGACGAGGTACGTACCGTCCTCGCTGACCGCGACGAGGCGCAGCTCCTGCATGCGTGTCCTTCCTGCCCTGTCCTGACGGCACGGAGGGCGCCGGACCGTCCGGCCGCGGTCTCACCGGCCGGTCGCCCGTTGCCCGCCGAGGGCGCATGCGTGCCCTTCCCCCGGGTTCCCGAGTCTCTCTTCCGGACACACCTGCTGCCAGCACCGTACCCGGCATGTCCGAACATCGCCGCTCTCGAAGCCCCCTTCACGAGGCCGAAGAGGGCACCTGACCTAGCTTGCCGGTGTCGCGGGGGCGCCGGGGGCGCCCTGCCGCATTCTTGTGCATCCTTTTCCACACTGTGCCTGAGCCCGGCGGCGCGCTCCACCGCTTCGAGGTTAGGAGCGTCACGTCTGTGGCAGGAACACCCTGATCTTCCGAATAGTTTGGTTTTCGGGGGTTTCGGGCGAGCGAACAGGGGTGAAAGGGTCGATGCGCGGCAAGCTGCCGGATGTCAGCACCACGCAGCTGATCGCCAGCGGGGTGGCGACGCTGGTCGCCGCCGTCGGTGCGTCCTACCTGGGGGTTTACGGAACGATCATCGGCGCCGGGCTGATGAGCGTGATGTCGACGGCGGGTTCCGCGGTCGTCAAGCACTACCTCGACCAGGGCCGTAACCAGATCAAGGACCTGACGCACCTCCAGGCGGCGGTGCACCGGCAGGGCGCGGCGGAGCAGGCGGCGGCGGAGGCGCGGAGCGCCGACCCGACACGGACCGTGGTGTGGCCGGCGGACGACCCGGGCACGACCCGCCTCGACCCGAACGCGACCCGCCTCGACCTGAACCTGCCCGGCCACCTCTCCGGCGGCGGTGGCCTGTCCGGCGGCGGCGACCCGAACGCGACGCGCCTGGACCGGACCCCGGCGGAGACGGTCGCGGACGCGCTCGCGGCGGCGGCCGGCCCGGACGCCGTCCGCGAGGTCGTCCGCCGGTCCGCGCTCGACGGCACGATCGACTGGGTCAAGCAGCACTGGGTGAAGCTCGTGGTGTCGTCCGCGGCGATCTTCGCGATCGTCATCGGCGGCATCACGGTCTACGAGGCGGCCACCGGTTCGCCGATCGGCAATTCGGGCAACGGCACGACCATCAGCAAGGCGCTGACCGGCGGTGGCGGCGGTGGCGGCGGGACGGACGACTCCCCGACGTCGCCCACCCCGTCCACGCACGTCACGAAGTCCGGTGCCACGCCGAGCGAGAGCCCGTCGGGCGGCGTCCCGTCGACCGGGACGCCCACCACGGCGCCGCCCACCACGCAGCGGCCGACCGAGCCGACCGCGCCGACGTCCTCGGCGCCCAGCACGCCGGAGACCCCGCAGACCCCGGCGCCGACGAAGACCTCCGACGGCGGCGGCCAGCAGCAGGACGGCAACGGCGCCGCCCCCAACGTCGGCGCAACCCCCAACCAGTGAGTCTCTAGTCTCCGAAGACCTGGCGGGTGTAGGGGTTGGCGAAGCGGCGGTCGGGGTCGAGCTCGTCGCGCAGCCGCTGGAAGTCGGTGAACCGGGGGTAGACCTTCTCCAGGTAAGTGGCGTCGCGCGTGTGGAGCTTGCCCCAGTGCGGGCGGCCGTCGAGGGCGGTGAGGAGGTCCTCGACGCCGCGGAAGTACTCCTGGTGCCGGTCCTTGTAGTAGACGTGGACGGCGATGAACGCGCTGCGGCGGCCGTGGGCCATCGACAGCCAGGCGTCCTCCTGGGGGAGCAGCCGCACCTCGATCGGGAAGCTGATCCGCCAGTCCTTGCGGGCGAACAGGGAGCGCAGCTCGCGCAGCGCGGGGACGAGCTCCTCGCGCGGGATCGCGTACTCCTGCTCCTTGAAGCGGACCGTGCGGGGGCTGGTGAACACCTTGTACGAGGTGTCGCTGTAGGTGCGGGCGCCGAGCGCCTTGGCGGAGATGCCGTTGACGAACGGCGTCGTGGCGGGGGCCAGGTGCGTCAGCCGGTTGACGGCGCCGAAGACCTTGTTGGACAGGAACTCGTCGTCCATCCAGTACTTGAACTTCGACAGCGGCTCGGCGGGGCCCTCGACGCGGTTGTTGCGCTTGGTCAGGCAGCCCTCGGTGTGCGGGAACCAGTAGAACTCGAAGTGCTCGTTGGCGTCGTCGAACTCGTCGACGCGGGCGAGGACCTCGTCCCACTTCATCGGCTCCTCCTGCGCGCGCAGGACGAAGGCGGGGACGGTCTTCCACGTGATGGCGGTGACGACGCCGAGGGCGCCGAGGCCGGCGCGGGCCGCGTCGAACAGCTCGGGGCGCTCGTCGGGCGAGCAGGTGACGGTGGAGCCGTCGGCGAGGACGAGTTCGAGGGCGGCGACCTGGGAGGCGAGGCCGGCGGCGTCGCGCCCGGTGCCGTGCGTGGCGGTCTGCAGGGCGCCCGCGACGGTCTGCTCCTGGATGTCGCCCATGTTGGCCAGGGCCAGGCCGTGCTCGGCGAGGACGCGGTTGAACGCGTGCAGCGGCAGCCCGGCCTCGACGGTGACCAGGCCGGTCGCGGTGTCGACGGAGCGGACGGCGGTGAGCGCGTGCGGGCGCAGCAGCACGCCCTCGGCGACGGCGGCGCCGGTGAAGGAGTGGCCGGTGCCGGTCATCCGGACGGTGAGGCCGTCGGACGCGGCGGACCGGACGGCCGCGGCCACCTCGGCGGTGCTGCCGGGGGTCGCGACGCGGTGCGGGGTGGCCTGCTGGTTTCCCGCCCAGTTCTGCCACTTCTGGTGGGTCACGGGTGACATGCGCCGACTCTACTCGGCAATCGATCGTGAGGAAAGTTCACGTTTACCGAGGGCGCCGGAGCCCGCCAGCCCGATCAGCGCGGCCGCCACCGCCGACCCCAGCGGGACCAGGAACGCGGCGTGCGAGCCGTACGCGTCCACGACCCGTCCGGACAGCGACGACCCGGCCGCCACCCCCACCCCGACGGACGTGGACACCAGCGCCAGCCCCTCCGTCAGCTGGTGCGGCGGGACGAGCCGCTCCACCAGCCCGTAGCCGGGGATGATCGTCGGGGAGATCGCCAGCCCGGAGAAGAACACCACGGCCATCATCAGCCACAGGTTCCCGACCAGGACCGGCGGGACGAGCCCGGCCGTCAGCAGGCCCAGCCCGGCGAGGAAGCGGCGGGCGAGCGGGCGCCGCCAGTGCCGCGCCCCGTACCAGAGCGCCGCGGTGCCGCTGCCGAGCGCGTAGCAGCCGAGCAGCACGCCGGCGAGCGCCTTGTGCCCCTGCTCCTGGGCGAACGCGACGCCGCTGACGTCGATCGCGCCGAACACCATGCCGAGCGCCAGGAACACCGGCGTGATCACGACGACGCCGGGGTTGCGGAACACCCCGCCGCGCGCTCCGGGGGCGCGCGGGCGCGGCGGCGGCTCGGTGCCGTGCTGCGCCGCGAGCGCCAGGGAGCCCGCCAGCGTGCAGGCGGCCGCGGCGCCGAGGCCCGCCGCCGGGTGCACCCCGGTGGCCAGCGCCGTGACGACCAGCGGCCCGGTGACGAAGATGCCCTCGTCCACGACGGACTCGAACGAGAACGCCGTGTGCAGCCGGGTGGGGGAGTCGCGCAGGACGTGCGACCAGCGCGCCCGCACCCACGCGCCCAGCGACACCTGCGTCAGCCCGGCGGCCGCGGCGGCGGGGAACAGCGTCCACACCGGCAGCCCGGCCAGCGCGAAGACGATCAGCACGGCGAAGCTCGCGGTGTTGGCCAGCACGAGCGGGACGAGGACGCGGCGCTGCCCGTACCGGTCGGCGTACCGGGCGCTGAGCGGGGCGCCGACCGCGTAGGCGATGGACAGCGTCGCGGTCACGGATCCGGCGATACCGTACGATCCGGTAACCGCGGACACGAGAAGGACGATGCCGATCCCCACCATGGACATCGACATGCGGCCGACGAACCCGGCGGCGACGAACGGCCGGGCGCCGGGAACCGACAGCAGCTCCCGGTACGGACCGGACATCCGCGACTCCCCTCCCCACCGGGAGGAGGGCGCCCCCGGCCCCCATCGTTCGACTTCAGCCCCATGATCACGTTACCTGGGGGAAAGAAGTGCCAAGACGTGTAACTCACCCGTAGCGACACTCGTTGGGAAATGTTGTGGCTCCTCCATCAGCACCGCGCGCGGCCGAGGGCGGGGCGCCGGACGCCGCGGCCCCCGTCGGGGCGCCCGCCGCGCGCCCGCCCCGGCAGAGGCCGCAGAAGAAGAAGCGCAAGGGCCGGACGTCGCAGGGCGCCCCGGCCGGACCGGCGGGCCCGGCGCGCAAGGGTCCGCACCGCGCCCTGCCGCCGCTCATCGCGACGATCGCCGCGCTCGCCGTCGCCAGCACGTCCGCCGGCGTCTACGCGGCGCTGACCACGGACGGCTCCGGGCACGCCGCCTCGCCCGGCGCGCAGCACGGCGACACGCCGCCGAGCGCGGGCCAGGGCGACCCGGTGAAGGTCGTCGACGACGGGCAGGTCGCGCCGCTGCGCCGGGTCGTCCCGCCGGACGTGCTCGCCGCCGAGGCCGGGTCCATCTCCGCCGCCAAGATCGCCAAGATCGCGAAGCTGAAGAAGGTCCGCGACGTCGTGGCGGTCGCCGGCGGGGCCGTCCAGCTCCAGGGCCGGCAGGTGAACGCGTTCGCGGTCGACCCGTCCTCGTTCCGCTCCTGGACGCCGCCCGGCACCGCGAAGCGGACCGACCTGTGGGCGGCGCTCGCCGCCGACCGGTTCGTCGTGTCGCCGGACGCCGCCAAGCAGCTGCAGCTGACCCAGGGCTACGAGTACCCGGTGGTCGGCCGGACGATCCCGAAGCTGACCATGGGCGGCTCCGGCGACCTCGGCCTGCCCGGGATCAACATGCTGGTCAGCAAGAGGTCCGGGACGCAGATGGGCCTCGTCCCGAACGTCGCGGTGCTCGTGAACGCGCCCGGGGTCAGCCCGGCGAAGGTCGTCGCGGCGGTCCGCAAGATCCTCGGCGCGGGCGCGAACGTGGTGAACCTGCACGACGCCAAGTACCAGTCGTCCGGGACCGGCGGGAAGGCGACCAGCTACCTGGACCTGTACAAGCAGGCCGCCACCACCTGCCCCGGCCTGTCCTGGACGGTGCTCGCCGCGATCGGGCAGGTCGAGAGCGACCACGGCCGCAACGCCGGCCGCTCCAGCGCCGGCGCGCTCGGCCCGATGCAGTTCATGCCGGCCACGTGGAAGACCTACGGGGTGGACGGCGACGGGGACGGCAAGGCCGACATCATGAACCCCTACGACGCGATCCCGGGCGCGGCGAAGTACCTGTGCGCGAACGGCGCGGGCCGCGGCGGGCAGCAGCTGTACCGGGCGATCTGGCACTACAACCACGCCGACTGGTACGTCCAGAAGGTCCTGAACCTCGCGAAGGCGTACGCGGCGCGGTTCAGCTGATCCGGGCGGCCGGTGCTCCACCCGTGGCGGGGCACCAGGAGGGGGCTGGTTGGATGGAGGCATGACGTCCCACGACGCGTTGCTTCTGCTGTCCTTCGGGGGGCCGGAGGGGCCCGAGGACGTGATCCCGTTCCTGGAGAACGTCACCCGGGGCCGCAACATCCCGCGCGAGCGGCTGGAGAAGGTAGGCGAGCACTACCACCTGTTCGGCGGGGTCAGCCCGATCAACCGGCTGTGCCGGGAGCTGAAGGCCGCCATCGAGGCCGACTTCGCCGCCCACGGCGTCGACCTGCCCGTGTACTGGGGCAACCGGAACTGGACCCCGTACCTCGCCGACACGGTCCGGCAGATGCGCGACGACGGGATCCGGCGCGCGGCGGCGTTCGTCACGTCCGCCTACAGCGGCTACTCCACGAACGACCAGTACCTCCAGGACATCGCGCGCGCACGCGAGGAGGTCCCCGGCGCGCCCGAGATCGACAAGCTGCCCGTCTACTGCGACCGTCCCGGCTTCCTCGACCCGTTCGTGGACGCGACGCGGGACGCGCTCGGCCGGCTCCCCGGCGGCGCGCGGCTGCTGTTCACCGCGCACAGCGTCCCGCTGGCGCAGCCGAACCGGGAGCTGTACGTCGCCGAGCTGGAGGAGGCCGCCCGGACCGTCGCGGACCGCGCCGCCCCCGGCACCCCGTGGGACCTCGTCTACCAGAGCCGCAGCGGCCCGCCGTCCCAGCCGTGGCTGGAGCCGCAGATCACCGACCACCTGGAGAAGCTCGCCGGCGAGGGCGTCCGCGCGGCGGCGGCCGTGCCGATCGGGTTCGTCTCCGACCACATGGAGGTCAAGTACGACCTCGACGTGGAGGCGGCCGGACGCGCCGCCGACCTGGGCATCGCGTTCGTCCGGGCGGCGACGCCCGGCGGCGACCCGCGCTTCGCCGCGCTGCCGCGCCTGCTGATGGAGGAGGGGAATTGAGTCTGCCCGAGGAGCTGCTGGAGCTGGCCGCCGCGACCGCCCGGGAGGCCGGCCGCATGCTGGTCGACAAGCGCCCGGTCGGCGGCCCGGACGTGGTGCAGACCAAGTCGTCCCCGACCGACGTCGTCACCCAGATGGACCGGGCCGCCGAGGCGCTGATCATCGAGCGGATCCGGGCCGCCCGCCCGGACGACGCGTTCCTCGGCGAGGAGGGCGGCGAGCACGGCGGCGGCAGCGGCGTCCGCTGGGTGATCGACCCGATCGACGGGACCGTCAACTACCTCTACGACCTGCCGGACTGGGCCGTCAGCATCGCCGCCGAGGTCGACGGCGAAGCCGTCGCGGGCGCGGTGGAGATGCCGCGGCGCGGCGAGTCGTACACGGCCTACCGCGGCGGCGGGGCGCTGCTGCACACCGCGTCCGGCACCCGCGAGCTGCGGGTGACCGAGCGGGTGCCGCTGGCGCAGGCCCTGGTGGCGACCGGGTTCGGCTACGACGCTGTGCGGCGCGCCGCGCAGGCGCGCGTGCTCACCGGGGTGCTCCCCGCCGTCCGGGACATCCGGCGCGGCGGCTCCTGCTGCGTGGACCTGTGCTCGCTGGCGGCCGGGCGCCTCGACGCCTACTACGAGCGCGGCGTCCAGGCGTGGGACATCGCCGCCGGCGCGCTGATCGTGCAGGAGGCGGGCGGGCGCGTCGAGGGCCTGCACGGCGCCGCGCCGGGGCCGGAGCTGACCATGGCGGCCGGGCCGGGCACGTTCGAGGCCCTGCACGACCTGCTGGCGCCCCTCGACCCCCTCACCGACTAGCGGGCCGGCGGTACGAGAAGAGCCCGGGACATGGGGCGTCCCGGGCTCCCTGCGGTGGGCGTCTCAGTCGCAGCGGGGTGGTTCGACGCCGATGTCGTTGTTCGCTGCGATCCGGCGCAGTTCGTTGATCTCCTCCTGACGGATGTCCGCCAGGTAGGTGTCGCCTTCCGCGTGGGCGCTGCGCAGCGACGCGTACGCGTCGTCGAGTCGCTGCTGAATCGTGCGTGACAACTCGCCCATGGGCCTCCTCCCGGATCGTGCCCATGCCTACCCAGCCGTAGGCTGAAGGTAAACCTGTTCGCCGGTGCAATTTTCGCGGATCCTTACGCCGCCAGTTAACGCGGCGCGGCGAACGCCACCTTGAACAGGTGTTTACGGGCGTCTTACGACTTCCGTGGCATACCTGGGACCACGGGGCGGACCGCGCCCCGACCGGAGGGGGACGCAGAGTGCGTGTTCTAGTCGTCGAGGACGAGCGGGTGCTCGCCGACGCGATCGCGACCGGGCTGCGCCGCGAGGCGCTCGCCGTGGACGTGGCCTACGACGGCGCCGGCGCCCTGGACCGCGCCGGGGTGAACGAGTACGACGTGATCGTCCTGGACCGCGACCTGCCGCGGGTGCACGGCGACGACGTGTGCAAGCAGCTGGTGGCGCAGCGCTACCCCGCGCGGATCATCATGCTGACCGCCGCCGGGGAGCTGGACGACCGGGTCGAGGGGCTGTCCATCGGCGCCGACGACTACCTGGCCAAGCCGTTCGCCTTCGCCGAGCTGATCGCCCGGGTGCGGGCGCTCGGCCGCCGCGCCGCGGCGCCGCTGCCGCCGGTGCTGGAGCGCTCCGGCGTCGCGCTCGACCCGGCCCGCCGCGAGGTGACCCGGGACGGGCGGGTGGTGGAGCTGACCCGCAAGGAGTTCGCGGTGCTGGAGGTGCTGCTCAGCGCGGACGGCGCCGTCGTCAGCTCCGAGCAGCTGCTGGAGAAGGCCTGGGACGAGCACATCGACCCGTTCACCAACGTCGTCCGCGTGACGATGATGACGCTGCGCAAGAAGCTCGGCGACCCCCCGGTCATCGAGACCGTGCCCGGAGTGGGATACCGCCTTTGACTTCCGAATCCGCACCGCAGAACGAGCCGAACGGGCAGCACGGGCCGGGTGGGCCGGGCGAGCCGGCGGCCCAGCAGACGCAGCCGGGGGCGGACGAGCGGTCCGCGCGTCCCGGCCGGTGGCGGCGCCCCGGCCCGCAGCAGGTCCCCGGCCCCGAGTTCGGCGGCAGGAACGCGTGGCGCGGCGAGGGCGGCGCGTCGTTCGGCGAGCTGAAGAAGCTGCCCGGCCGGATGAGCGTCCGGCTGCGGCTGACCCTGCTGTACGGGCTGCTGTTCTTCATGGCCGGGGCGCTGCTGCTGTTCGTGATGTCGGTGCTGATGGCCAACATCCTCGGCAACGTGAAGGTCATCGGCCTCGGCATCACCGACGCCGAGGCCGCCGAGCTGCAGCACCAGTTCGTCGAGCAGACGATGAAGCAGCTGGTCGGCCGGTCCCTGATGGCGCTCGCCGGGGTCGGGGTGATCACCCTCGTGCTCGGCTGGTTCGTCGCCGACCGGGCGCTCAGCCCGCTGCAGCGGGTCACCACGACGGCCCGCCGGCTGTCGGAGAGCACCCTGCACGAGCGGATCGCGCTGGAGGGCCCCGACGACGAGATCAAGGAGCTGGCCGACACCTTCGACGCGATGCTGGAGCGGCTCGGCCAGGCCTTCGACTCCCAGCGCCGGTTCGTCGCGAACGCCTCGCACGAGCTGCGCACCCCGCTCGCGATCAACCGGACGCTGCTGGAGGTCGCGCTCGGCGACCCGGAGGCGTCCGACGACCTGCGCACCGTCGGCAGGACGCTGCTCGCCACCAACGCCCGGCACGAGCGGCTCATCGAGGGCCTGCTGCTGCTCGCCCGCAGCGAGCGGGAGCTGACCACCCGCAACCCCGTCGACCTCGCCGAGGTCGCCGCGACGGTGCTGGAGCACTCGGCGCGCCGCGAGCACGACAACGACGTGGCGGTGCACCGGGAGCTGACGTCCGGGACGGCGCTCGGCGACCCGGTGCTGCTGGAGCACCTGGTGTCCAACCTGGTCGAGAACGCGATCAAGCACAACGACGCCGAGGGCGGCGAGCTGTGGATCCGCACCGGCATGCTCGACGGCTACGCCACCGTCCAGGTGGAGAACACCGGTCCGGTGGTGCCCGCCTACGAGGTCGAGCGGCTGTTCGAGCCGTTCCGGCGGCTGAACGCCGACCGGGTCGAGTCCGCGAAGGGCGCGGGCCTCGGGCTGTCGATCGTCCGCTCGGTGGTGCTGGCGCACCGCGGCGCGGTGTACGCGGTGCCGCGGCCGGGCGGCGGGCTGATCGTCACCGTCCGGCTCCAGCCCGGCTGAGTCCCGGCCGCTACTTCAGCGCGGCGGCCGCGACGGTCGGGTCGCCGTCGTAGTCCGGTTTCAGGTTCACGTACTTGGCACTGACGAGCGCTCCGGCGCCGTCGTAGGCGAGCGGGATCAGCGCCATGTCGTCCAGCGCCGTCTTCTCGGCCTGCTTGTACAGGCTGGTGCGGGAGGACGCATCGCGCGTGCGGACCGCGTTGGAGATCAGGTTGTCGAAGCCGGAGTTCTTCCAACCGGACAGGTTGTAGTAGTCGTTCTTGGGCGTCGCGACGATGGTGCCGCCCAGCAGCGGCCACAGCATCGTGTAGGGCGCGGGGTAGTCGGGGCCCCAGGAGAACAGGGCGAGCCCGGACGCGTCGTCCGCCGCGACGGTGCTGCGGAACCTGGTGAAGTCGGGGACCTGCACGATCTTCACGTTCCAGCCGAGGACCGACTCCAGCCGGTCGACGATGGCCTGCGCCGCGGCCTGGTTGCTGGCCAGCTGCTGCTGCGTGTACAGCCGGACGGTGGTGCCCGTGCCGAGACCGGCCTGCGCGGCGGACGTCTTCGCCTTGACCGGGTCCGTCGCGTCGCAGGACGCGCACACGCCGGGCTTGCCGAACCCGGGGATCGAGGGCGGGACGATCCCGTGCGCGGGCCGCACGGCGGGCCCCCACACCTGCGCGAGCTGGGTGCGGTCCAGCGCGTAGGAGACCGCGAGCCGGGCCTCCTTCGACCTCATCGGCCCGCGCGCGGTGATCGGGACGAGCATCCGGGTGTACGGCAGCGTGGTCATGACGAGCCCGCTCGTGCCGCGCGCGCTTGCGAGGTCGGTGCCGCGCATCGCGGCCCAGCCTGTCTCGCCCGAGGCGAACGACGCGCGCCCCTGGGCGGTGTCCGACGTCAGGTCGACCTCGACGCCGTCGAGCTTCGTCTTCGCGAACGCGTACCGGTCGTTGCGGACCAGCATGACGCTCTTGCCCTTGGTGTAGGTCTGGAGCTTGAACGGCCCGTTGCCGACGGGGCTCATGTTGTAGGTCTGGTTGGTGGACGCCCCGGCCGCGCGCGGCACCGGTGCGAAGACCGGGTCGGCGAGACGGGCGGGGAAGTCGCAGCTCGGCGTCGTGAGCCGCACGGTCAGCGTGTCGCCGGACGCCTGCACGCCGGACAGCGCGTCGGCCTTGCCCGCCGAGACGTCCGAGTACCCGTCGATGTCGGTCATCAGGATGGGGCCGGCGCCGGTCGCGGTCGCGGCGCTGCGCGCCCAGCCGCGCGCGAACGCCGCCGCGTCCACCGGCTCTCCGTCGCTGAAGGTCGTCCCGCCCCGGATGGTGATCGTCCAGTTGGTGCAGGACGCGTCCGGAGTGATGTTCGTGGCGAGCCGGTTGGCCATGGTGCCGTCCGGACGGGTCTCGGTGAGCCCGGTGAACAGCTGCTTGCCGAGGAACCGCTCGGTGCCGCTGAAGCTGTGCGACGGGTCGATGGCGCCCTGGTCGGAGCTCACGTCCGACACCGACATCCGCAGGGTCCCGCCGGTCCGGCCCGCGGGCGGGGCGGGGTCGTGACCGCCGTCCCCGTTCGCGTTGACGATGATCAGGGTGGCGGTGACCGCGAGCGCCACGGCGGCGGCGCCGCCCGCGCCGGCCAGGATCCCGATCCGCTTGCGCGACCGGGTGCCGGCCGGCTTCGTCATGTCGACTCCGGGCCCGGGCGGGCCCTGCTGCTGCCCGGACGGCCACGTCGACGCGCCCGCGTAGGCGGACGGCGCGGACCACGGCCCGCCCGGCGCCTGCGGCACGGGCATCTGCGCCGGGGGCGGCGGCAGCTGGTGCAGCGGCGGGGGCGGCTGCACCAGCTGCGGATGCGAGCCGAGCGCCTGCGGCGTCAGCGGCTGCCGGACGCCCAGCGGGGACTGCGCCGCCTGCAGCCGCGCCGAGTCCGCGGCGGCCGTCTCCGCGCCCTGGCTGAGCATCTCGTCGGCCCCGTCGCCGCCCGCGCCGCCGGGCTTCGGCGGGTTCCCCGCCAGCGTCAGCAGCGTCGCCAGGACCTGCTGCGACGCGGGCCGCAGCGCCGGGTCCTTGCTCAGGCAGTCCGCCACGACGCCGCGCAGCGGCTCCGGCATCATGCCGAGGTCCGGCGCCATGTTCAGGATGCGGTGCATGACCGCCGGGATCGAGTCCTGCCCGAACGCCGGACGGCCGGTCGCGGCGAACGCCATCGTCGCGCCCCACGCGAACACGTCGGCCGCCGGGCCGACCGGCGCCCCCGAGATCTGCTCCGGCGCCATGTACGCCGGCGTCCCTACGGCAGTGCTGGACAGCGTGCCCGTCGCGTCGAGCGCCCGGGCGATGCCGAAGTCGATCACCCGCGGCCCGTCGGCGGCGAGCAGCACGTTCGCCGGCTTGAAGTCGCGGTGCACGACCCCGGCCTGGTGGATCGCCGCGAGCGCGGTCATCGTGCCGATCGCCAGCCGGTCCAGGTCGGCGCCGCGCCGCGGGCCGCCGTCCGCCAGCGCCGCCGACAGCGACGGGCCGTCGATGTACTCGCTGACGATGTAGGGCCGGTCGCCCTCGACGTCGGAGTCCAGGATGCGGGCCGTGCAGAACGCCGAGACCCGCTGCGCCACCGCGACCTCGGCCGCGAACCGCGACCGGGCCTTCGGGTCGGTGCTGAAGCGCGCGTGCAGCAGCTTCACCGCGACCCGGTGGCCCGGTTCGTCCTCGGCGAGGTAGACGGCGCCCTGCCCGCCCTCCCCGAGCAGGCCCGTCAGCCGGTAGTCGCCCAGCCTTTCCGGATCGCCCGGGCGGAGCGGGCGGATGTCGGCCATCGGAATCCTTCGGGGAGGGGACGGAGGTCGTCGGGTGTCCGGGTCCGGTCAGCGGCGGACGGCGGTCACTCGCTCACCGTCCCGGACGCCGCCGGGGTCACCGCGGTGCGGGTCTCCCGCCACTCCCACCGCATGCTGCTGCCGCCGGGGTTGACGAACCTGACGTAGCCGGGCGCGCAGTTCTCCGTCTTCTGCCCCGCCATCGGCGTCTCCTGGTACTCGACGTAAGTACTGCTCTCGTCGCCGGACAGGAGCGAGAGGTTCGTGTAGCAGGTCGGCTGCACGCTGCCGTAGTCGTACTTCGCGGTGCCGTGCGTGTAGACCAGCGCGAACTCCGCCTTGAAGTTCTGGTGGCCGGCGGGCGCGTTCGGCTGGTAGCCGTTTCCGTCCCAGACGCCGACCAGCCCGCCCCGGGCCGGGGCCGTCGTCGTGTCGTCGGTCGGCGGCGTGTAGACCGACGACGTCGGCGGCGTCGGATCCGGGTTGTCGTCGCTGTTGGACGCGATGATGACGAACACCACCACGCCGATGATCGCCAGCAGCGCCAGCGCGCCGCACCCGATCGCGATGGCCGGCCCCGGCGAGCTCGACTTGGCGGGCGGCGGCCCGTAGGACGGCGGCGGCTGCATCGGCTGCATCGGGGGCCGCTGCCCGATCGGCATGTTCGGCGGCGGCGGGGGCTGCATGCCGCCCTGGTACATCGGCATCGGCGGCGGCGTGATCGGCTGCGGGGGCGGCGTCGCCGGCCCGCCCATGCCGCCCTGCACGCCGGCGCCCTGCATGCCGCCCTGCATCCCGCCCTGGTGCAGCGGCATTGGCGGCGGGGTGATCGACTGCTGCGGCGGCTGCGGGCGCGGCGCCGGCGGCACCCGCGGCGGCGCCGGCATCTGCGCGGCGATCCGGGTGCCCTGGTTGAGCAGGTCCTCCTGCCCGGCCCCCGGGTTCGACGGCGCGGCGCCGACCGCCCCGAGCAGGTTCAGCAGCAGCTGCGGCGCCGGCGGGCGCAGCCCCGCGTCCTTGGACAGGCACCGCGCGACCAGGTCGCGGACCGGGCCGGGCGGCAGCGCCGACAGGTCCGGGTCCTCGTTGAGGATGCGGTTGATGATGACCGGCAGCGTGTCGGCCTCGAACGGCGACTGCCCGGTCGCCGCGAACACCATCGTCGCGCCCCAGGCGAAGATGTCCACCGCGGGCGTCAGCGGCGCGCCGGTCAGCTGCTCGGGCGCCAGGTAGCCGGGCGTCCCGACGACCATCCCCGTCGCGGTGACGGCGCTCTCCTGCGAGTTCACCGTCCGGGCGATGCCGAAGTCCACGACGCGCGGGCCGTCGGACGCCAGCATGACGTTGTTGGGCTTGAAGTCGCGGTGCACGATCCCGGCCTCGTGGATGGCCGCGAGGGCCGTCACCGTGCCGATCGCGAGCCGCTCCAGCTCGTCGGCGCCGAGCGGGCCGTTGTGCGCGACCACGTCGTGCAGCGACGGGCCGTCGATGAACTCGCTGACGACGTACGGCTGGTCGCCGTGCACGTCGGCCTCGAGGACCCGCGCCGTGCAGAACGGCTCCACCCGCTGCGCCGCCGACACCTCGCGGGTGAAGCGGGCGCGCGCCGCGGGGTCGTTCGCCATCTGGGCGTGCAGCAGCTTGATGGCCACGTACTCGCCGCCCGGGGCCCGGCCGAGGAAGACCGCGCCCTGCCCCCCGGCGCCGAGCCGGCCGACGACCTCGAACTGACCCAGTGCCCTGGGATCGCCCGGCTCCAGCGGAGCGGCATCCGGCATCTGATCCTCCAGTGACCCGCAGTGATGTCCCGCGACATGGTGCGTCCGGACCCCGTCGTAAGGCCCGGGCGCCCGTACCGGCCCCGCCGGTGCCGGCGAGCCCGGCCCCCGACCTCAGGCGGGCACGATATCGCGTTAGTTCAGACGTTTCACCGAAGCGTCTGGTTCAGCGGTCCACCAGCCGGTTCGAGCCGTCCCGCGCGCCGCGGGCCGGTCGGCGCGCGCAACGCTCCCGGGACCGATATGATCCCCGCCGCCGCGGGAACCCCGGCAGGCGCACCGGCCCTTCGGGAGCATGCCGGAGCACCGGCGGGGCGTGTGACGGACGACACAACGCGAGGATGGGAAACGGGTGATCGGTGTCACTCGTGGGAACGGTCGCGCCTCGTGTGTCACAGCTCACCAACCGTGACAGAATTTCCCGCCCGGATCGGGCACAAGAACGGTCCCCCGAGCGTTAGTTCCGCGCGACGGGGCGCATAAAGCACTGAGGGGGATGGAGATAGAAGATGGCGACCGACTACGACAGCCCACGCAAGACAGACGACGACCTGAGCGAGGACAGCCTCCAGGAGCTCCAGGCCCGGCGCGCCGACAAGGCCGCCAGCATCATCGACGAGGACCTGGACGCCGGTGAGGTCGCCGAGCTGCCCGGCGCCGACCTGTCCAACGAGGAACTGACCTTCCGGGTCGTCCCCCGGCAGGCCGACGAGTTCACCTGCACCCGCTGCTTCCTGGTGCACCACCGCAGCCAGCTGGCCACCGAGAAGAACGGCCAGCCGGTCTGCCGCGAGTGCGCCGCCTGACACGTCCGGGGATCGGCCCTTCGCGAGAGGCACCACCGGGAGCGGCATGACGGGAGAACTGGAACGACGGCACGACGACGTGGAGCCGGCGCACGGCGGCGGCTCCACGGAGGTCGGCGAGCTGATCGGCAGGCTCGCCGGCGACGAGGAGATGGACCGGGAGACCCGGAGGCGGCTGCTCGGCCGGCTGGCCCGGCTGCTCGGGCAGGGCGCCCGCCGGGCCGGCGCCGCCGGGATCGCCCGCGGCCGCCTGCTCGCCGACCTGCTCATCGAGGCGGCCCCGCACATCCCGATCCGCGATCTGGAGACGCTGAGCCGCCACCACCACGGGCTGGCCGGCGAGGACCTCGCCGACAACCTGGTGAAGGTGGCGGGCAACGCCACCACCGCCGTGGGCGCGGCGGGCGGCGCGCTCGCCGCGGTGGAGTTCGCCGCTCCGCCGCTGCTGCTGACCGCCCCCGCCCAGATCGCCGCCGAGACCCTCGTGGTCGCGGCGATCGAGGTGAAGCTGATCGCCGAGCTGCACGAGGTGTACGGGGTCAGCGTGCAGGGCTCGGGCACCGCGCGCGGCGCGGCGTTCGTCACCTCCTGGGCGCGCCAGCGCGGCGTCAACCCGCTGGAGGGCGGCACGTTCACCAGCGCGCTCGGCTCGGCGGCCAAGGCGACGCTGCGCAAGCGGATGATGCGCACGTTCGGCCGCCACCTGACGACGATGGGCCCGCTGCTGACCGGCGCCGCCGCGGGCGCCGCGCTCAACCGGGCCGCGACGAGGGCGCTCGCCGCGAAGGTCCGCCAGGACCTGCGCGGCTCGGTAGACGCACTGCCGCGTTCATTGCAACCACGGCCCAGCGACCTCGCCTAGCGGCTCGGCCCCTGGCCGCGCTTGGGCGAGCGCGGCATCGCTTCGCGATCTTCCCGTTGGGGGGCTCGCCTTCGGCTTCGCCCCCCAACGGTCAGGTAGCGCGCTCGCGCGACGGCTGAGTATCGCGTCCCCCGGCGGTGCTCCGTTCCGCGGCAGACACGCGTCGGGGGGGGGGGCGGGCGGGCGCCGCGCGGGCGGCCCCCCCCGGGTGCGCGGGGGCCGCCCCCAGCCCC